>JAMPCN010000050.1 GCA_023666125.1 Bacillus sp. (in: firmicutes)
AATCAGCACATCAGTGTGATTTTTCACACTATTTTCCTTATTGTTCTTTCCATTTCTGCATATATGGCAAAAGCCGCATTGCAATAATGCCTATGACAAAGCCCGTGACCGCCCCCGCAATGAGTAAAAACGGCAGATAAAAAGCCGGCGCATATGTCTCCACAACAATGATAGCGACCAATATCTGCCCGATATTATGAAATACGCCGCCGCCGATACTGACACCCGCAACCGAAAAATAACCCGCTTTCCGAAGTAACAGCATCAAAACGAAACTGCATACCGCCCCCGCCAGTGCATAGAGTATCGAATACAGATTCCCGAATAAAAAGCCGGAGAGCAGAATGCGCAGAACATTCACGATAAACGCCTCTTTCGCCCCGTATGTATAGAGTAACAGGACAACGACCAGATTCGGCAGACCGAGCTTGACGCCGGGAATCCCAATCGCAAACGGCAGTACGGACTCAATATACGATAAAATCATGGATAACGCCAGCAAAAAGCCGGGCAGTACGACTTTCTTTTCCATCAATATGCCACTCCGTCCAGTTCTTTTTCTTCCCCGCCCGTTACCACAAGCGCTATTTTATGAGGCAGACAGATAATATTTTCCCCTGATGCCGATACGGAAAAATGATGCACGCAGATTTGGTCGGGGCAGTTTGCTTTTATCATCCGCGCCTCGCCGTTTTGACAGACCAATATATTGTAGGCGCGATTTTGGCATTCCTTTTCTATGCGCGCTATTGTCTCTTCCCAATCCTCATCCGCATCCTTTGTCAGCTTATAGAGCGTCATCCATGTGTCTGTGTCCGCGCCGTCTGTGGATGCCGGCGTTTCAGCTTCATTCGCCGCGCCGTTTGCGGATGCCGGGGATTCAACTTCATTCGCCGCTATCAGATAGTATGCTTCCTCCTGCCCTGTCAATGGGATTTTAGCAAGCAGCGCGCCGTCACAGGAAATTTCCAGATAACTTCCCGGCGCGCGGTGTCTGTCCATCAGCGCCAAAATCAGAAACGCCGCCGCAAACAGGGCGCACAATAGCAGGATATCCGCCTTAGTTATGGAATGTTTTGCAGATGATTTAAACATATCGTCATCCTTCTAAAAATTGCAGCCTGCGGATTTTTTCATCCTGTATCTTCTCCGTTACCGCAGGCAGATGCGCCTGTAAAAAGTTATCATCCAGTGCCGATAGCCCCTGTGCCTGTAATTCCTGCACAATAATATTGCAGACCGCCTCTATGATAATCGAACGCTCCAACGCCGTTTCCGGCTCCTTTACCTGATAAAGTAAAGCAAGCATATCCCCAATTTCGGAACATACGGGCAGTTTGCTCATCCCTCTGTGAATCCATTTATCAAACGGCGCGTACTTACGGTTCAATAAATATACAAGTTCCATGATTTCTTTGATAAATACAGACAGCGATAATTCCGCGGCAATCCTTTCTGCGCGCCTCATCGCCCTTGCATAATTATACTGCCCTGCTCTGGCGGCCCTTGCCATGCGGGCAGTTATTTTCTTAAGCCGCACATCCTCGGGATAATAGGATAAAAGCCCCTCTCTTATATGGCTAAACATTCCCAAGCGGTCTTCAAACACCTCTCCATTTGTCGCAGCCGCCAGATTTTCATCCAAAAGGCGCAGCCATTCCTCATTGGCATTCGGAACATGGTCTATGCCAAGCAGCCCATAGTAAAAACCCTCAATACATAAAACGCCGACCCTGCCGCTTCCGGTTTCTTCTTCCACTCTTGCCGAAAATCCCATAAACTCACGGGGAAGCGCATCATAGGCCTTTTGCAGTTTTTCCCCGTATTTTTTATATAACGTTTCCGGCAGCCAGATACAAAAAGACGGTCCAAAATCATGGTCTCTGGAAATTTCATCATCGAAGCCGAAACACTCCGAACCCCTGCCGACTAATCCCGCAGCATATTCGTTTCCCAATTCGGGAAACTGCATAAGCATTTCTTTTCCATAGGTTTCATAATATTTTCTTGAAAGTTCCAGTCCTTTCATATCGGTGTCCTGCGCCTTTCCGCGGTTCGCGTTTCTTATCCGTTCCTCTTTTTTATCTGTTCGTGGTTCTTATCGGTTCGCGCTTTTTACCTGCCCATATTCCTTATCTGTTCTGCCTGCCGCAGATAATTCTGCTGTTTTTCGTTTTGTTTTAACATTTCACAGACCGCCGCGCAGTTTTCGCACAATACGGCGTAGCTGATATTTTTCCCGAAATGCTTTTCTACTTCTTCTAATGCCTTTTCATACGTCGCCAGAGACTTATCGTACTCTCCCATGCGGTAATATGCCTCGCCGACGCCCGCTAATGCGCCGCTGTAGTGTGCGTCCGTCTTATCCCCGCTTTTCTCAAACAAAGAAAGCGCGCGTTCCAATAACTCTTTCGCCTTGGAAAAATCCTCTGTCTTAAAATAGAGTAAGGCAAGATTCGTCAGCGTCGTGGCGGTTTCCATCTCCCCGTTTTCCAACGTTTCGATAATGGCAAGCGCTTTCTCACCGTACGTGGCCGCTTCCTCATTACGCTCCATTTTTTCCAACAGGATGCTCATATTATTATACAACCCCGCATAACGGTAGTCGTTTGGCGAAAGTAACCCTCCGTATATCTGCAATGCCTGTTCATAATAGACATACGCCTGCTTATAATCACCGGCCGCACGGTACGCCGTCGCCGTATTCAGAAGCGTGGTGGCAAAATGCTCCGAACGCTCCAACTGCAGCTCCTCCATCAAAAGCAGAACGTCCTCGGCCGCGTCGTAGGCTTTTTTAAACGCCGAAATACTCCTGTAAAATCCTATCATTTCATTACAAATCGAAATATAGGCGCCGTAGTCCTCCTCCTCTTTCGCCTGTTCTAAACTGTCACACAAAAAAGGTTCCACCTTATCTATCTGATTGTCAGCAAAATAACGATCCAACTGCGCAAAAAAAGCGTTCACATCCATACAAAAGCTTCCCCCGTCTCATAGAATCAATAACTGCCGTTAAAAATCTGAGCAATCGGAGAATCATCCGAGAGGATAACCGTTTTATTATCCCCCGTCATACTTGCCTTTAAAGCATCCAAAGCTCTGACAAAGGAGTAAAAATCCGTCTTTTCCGGGTCGGCATACGCCGCGGAAAGGATTCTCATATATTCCGCCTCGCCCTCCGCGATAATCGCCTCGGCCTGCGCCTGCGCGTCGGAAATCATAATCGCAACTTCCTTATCGGTCGTATTTTCTATCATCTTCGCCTGAGACGCACCCTCCGCCGTATACTGTGCGGCGATATTCTCCCTCTCGGAAATCATACGCGTATAGACAGCCTGTTTGTTATCGTCCGGCAAATCCAGCTTTTTGACCTCGACGGTAACAATCTCAATGCCGTACTGCTCTTCCACATGATTAATCTGTTCCATAATTTCCTCTGTCAGCGACTTGATGTCAATAACCTCTTTTGCTTCCGTCTGTATATTTAAATCATTGTTTGCCACATCCGTGTCCGTCTGCTCTACCGTAATCGTCATTTTCCCGTCACGGCTCATAATGACTTCGTCCTGTTTCATATTGGAAATCGTATTTTTCGTTGCATTATAAACAATCGTATCAATACGCCTTTCCGCATTTGACACGGAGCAGCTAAGCGTCTGCGCAAACGTTAAGGGGTCTGTAATCCGCCACAACACATAACTGTCCACTATCATGGATTTTTTATCCGACGTAATAACGTCTGAGGCCGGTAAATCATATAATAATAATTCATTGGGAATCGTATCAACCGATTCGATAAAAGGCGTTTTAAAGCTGAGTCCGGCCTGTGAAATAACACGCTGCACCCGTCCGAACTGCCTGACTAATTTATACTGGTTTTCTTTTGTCACCACCATGCTGTTTGCGGCCAAAACCGCTAAGATGGCGACAAGCAGCAAGACAATAATCCCTATCGGTTTTTTGGATTTTGCCTTTTTCCCCTTTTTTGTGCCGTCGGAATTGAATCTTTCATATTCCGCATTATTATGAAACTGATTCGTCTGATTTTCACCGTATATCATCTCTATTCCTCCCCTGTCAAAGCCGTATCGTCATCCGCATTCGTCACCGCGCTGCCGTTTATGGAAGATGACTGCGTTACGAAACTGTCAAGCGGTAAAACCGTGCTTGTCGTGCCATCCGCGCTCTCAATGATAACTTTAATGTCCGGAAGCACATTTTCCATCGCCTCATAAAACATTCTCTTTTTGGTGACTTCCGGATATTTTACATACTCCTGATACATGGAGTTAAATCTAGCCACCTGGCCGTTCGCCTCGTTGATACGCTCCTGCTTTGCAGCTTCCGCATTCTGCAATATCTCGTCGGATTTTGCCTCCGCATTCGGAATCTGCTCGTTACGGTATTTATTAGCGTTATTTAATGCCGTTTCCTTGCCCTGTTTGGCTGTTTCCACTTCCTTAAAGGCGTCGCTTACTTCTTCCGTCGGCGGTTCCGCATCCTGAATCGTAATGTTAATCAACTGAATGCCGATATCATACGCTTCCAGTTTTTCCAAAATCATCTGCGTAATATTGGCCTGAATCTCATTTTTACCGGTTGTCAGCACGCTGTCTACCGTATAGGAACCGATTGTCGTCCTGATACAGTTTTGCGCAATGTTCTTTAAGATTTCCACCGGGTCTTCCGAGGCATATAATGCCTTGACCGGGTCGGTCACTCTATACGCCGCATAAAAATCCACATTGATAAAGTTATAATCGGATGTAATCATCATCGTATCACCCGTGGCCGTCGAATTTTCCGCTTCCGTCGTATAACCGATGGTAAATCCCTTAATCGTCGTATTGACTTTCGTTACCGTCTGGATAAAGGGAATCTTAAAATGAAGCCCCGGCGTCGTCACCGCCTGCGGCGCTCCAAAGGTGCAGACAACCGCCTGTTCCTCCTCCTGAATCGTATAGTAGGAATTACCCGCCAGAATAAACAAAATAAAAACCGCTATAACAATCTTCACGGCCGCGGCTGTTTTTCTTCTATTTATGGGGGGTTTCTCTGCTCTTTGTGTATTTCCTGCATTAGAACCAAACATAATTTTCTCCTCCGTCTGTTTCAATTCTTCTATAATATGTTATTATATAACAAAGAGCGCAGGAACACTAATAAAAAATTAGTAAAATTTTATTTATAATAAAATAAAACCAAAAGTGAGGGATGATTTTATGAGAATTATATTTATCAGACATGCAGACCCCGATTATGAAAACGACTCTCTGACGCCAAAGGGGCGGCGGGAAGCGGCTCTTTTATCCGAAAGAGTCTCATCCTGGAAAGGTATTAACGAAATATATTGCTCCCCCTTAGGCCGCGCCAAAGAAACGGCATCCTATTCGTTAAAGTTACTCGGGCGCGACGCCATCACCTATCCGTGGCTTAGGGAATTTACCTATAAAGTGGACGACCCGACCACCGGGCGGCACGGCGTTCCGTGGGATTTCATGCCCGAATATTGGACGCAGATAGAGGATATGTACGGCAAAAATGACTGGAAAAGCACGGAAATTTACCGTTCCAATCCGGATTTATTACCCGCTTATGACGAGGTATGCACGGGGCTTGACGATATTTTACATACTTACGGCTATGCCAGATACCATAACTATTATCAGACAGAACATAAAAAAACGCCCGATAAGCAGGATGCAACGATTGTCATGTTCTGCCATCTGGGCGTGATATGCGTGATGTTAAGCCATTTATTCGGCATTTCCCCGGTCGTGCTTTTCCACTCGCTCTACCTTGCGCCGACTTCCGTAACCGTTCTCGCCGCAGAGGAAAGAATCCCCGGCAAGGCGATATTCCGTGCGCAGATGATAGGCGATACCAGGCATCTGTATACCGGAGACGAGCCGGTATCCGCGTCAGGGTATTTTACGGACGCTTTTCAGGGGTAGCCGTCAGGCCGCCCTATTTTACCTTTTACCTTATCTTTTCGGGAAACCCTACTTTTTTCTGCACCTTGCGAAGCGTCTTAGAGGCATAATAACCGGCTTTTTCGGCATTGTTTTTGATAACGCCGTCGATATACGCTTTATCCTTGCTTAAATCGTTAAACCGCTCCTGCAGCGGCCTTAAAATATCCACAACCGCTTCTCCGACCGCTACTTTAAAGTCGCCGTAGCCTTTTCCCTCGAACTCTTTTTCCGTCTCCTGCGGCGTCTTCCCCGTACATGCGCAGTAAATGTCAATCAAATTATGGATGCCCGGCTGCTCGTCACAGTAACGGATACACGCCTCAGAATCAGTTACGGCGCGTTTAAATTTACGGATAACCGTATCCGCATCATCCATCAGATAGATACTGGCATTCGGGTTTTCATCCGATTTAGACATCTTTTTCTCAGGATTCTGCAAAGATTTAATGCTTGCGCCCTCTTCCGCTTTTCCGATATAGGGTTCAGGAATCGTAAATACATCCCCGTAAATGGCGTTAAAACGCTGCGCGATATCCCTTGTAATCTCCAAGTGCTGCATCTGGTCTTTTCCGACCGGAACGACATCCGCCTGATATAATAAAATATCTGCGGCCATCAACACCGGATAGGTAAAAAGACCCGCATTGATATTGTCCGCATGTTTTGCCGCCTTATCCTTATACTGCGTCATACGGTTTAATTCCCCCATATAAGTAAAACAATTCAAAATCCAGGAAAGTTCGGCATGTCCTGAAACATGCGACTGATAATAAATGCAGTTTTTCTCCGGGTCTAACCCGGCCGCAATATATAAAGTAAGCAGATTTCTCGCTCTTTTCCTAAGTTCCGCGGGGTCCTGGCGAATCGTGATGGAATGTAAATCGACTACCGAATAGAAACACAGATACTCGTCGCTAAGCGTCAGCCAGTTTTTTAACGCGCCCAGATAATTGCCGAGCGTCAAGGAACCCGTTGCCTGCATACCGCTGAATAATACTTTATTTTGGTCTATCATAATAACTGCCTCCCAACCGTAGTAAATCCGGTTATCTTCTATGTTCATTTTAAAAATAAGTTTATCATTGGCATTCCTATTCGTCAACTATCAAAATAGAAGTGTCTCCGGACAGGAGGCACTTCTACCAAAATCCCTTAATTATTGTCTTCTTCGCAGCTGCAGGTCTCCCTGTCACTAAACGGTCTTGCGTCAAATCTCGGTTCAAATCTCGGAGCATCAAAGTCACAGTCACAATCTCCGTCTCTGTCACGTCCAAATCTTTCGTCACATCCGCCCTCGCCGCCGCGGTTTACATTGCCGTTTGTATTGCCGCAGCCACAGCCGCTGCCTCCATTATTACCGGCTAACAATAATAATAAAATAATCCATGCGTTCATAGATAGCTTCCTCTCCTTTTTCTCATAACATATTGTATGCAAAAGGAAAGTATCTGCTACTTAGTTACTTTTTCAAAACACGCTTACGGATATAGCGAAACGTATAGTCTTCTCCCTTATCCGCCAGCATATGAAGCAGAATTTCCAGCTTTCTTCTCGTATCCTTATGTAAAGGGGCCATATCCTTGCCGGATTCATAATAGGCAAGCGGCGCTTTCGTTGTATAGTTTTCTTTATGGTATACCTTGCAGGCCGCGATTCTGTCCATCAGCATTTCCACAATATACCGATTGGGCATCGGCGCGGGCGCCATGCCGCCGGGAATTTCTTTGGCGCTGTAGTCAATCCAGTATTCGTAGTGATGCTTGTTTCTTCCCTTATGGTGCAGCCATGCCGAGGAATAGCCAATCGCTTCCCTCTCCGCATTATTCGGGCTTCTATCCCCCTGATAATATCTGGCTCCCACCAGAAATTCCGTCGGCGTATATTTGGATAAATCATGCAAAATCCCCTGTTTATACAAGCCTACCTTAAAACATCCCTGCATTACAAGATATTTATGATATGTGATTGTCTTAAAATGTCTCCATGCGTTATTCATGACTTACTTCCTTTTTTCCCACCCGGCAGAGGATGTGTCTTTGTTCCATAAATGACGATGCTGCGGGGCGGAAGCGTTATGTTTTTATCGTTTTTTTGTGTCTGCTGCAAGGAGTTTGTCGTCAAAATCTGCACCCATTCCTTTTCTTTCGGCATCTGCGGCAGGCCGAATACATACGGCTCCCAGTGCATATTAATACCGATATATATAAATTCTTTCTCCTTTTTAGAATCGTCCTGTTCATATTGGCCGCAGTACATAATGCCGAGGCTTCTGCTGTCCGGTCCGGTTTCAGGCTGCCACGCCTCTTTTCCGTGGAAAGAAATGTCCGGATAGCCGCAGGAAAGGTAATCCATGCCCCGAAGCGGCATCCTCATATGAAAAATCCGATTTTCCCGCCGAAAACGAATCAGTTCCTTTGTAAAGGCATAAAGCTCCTCTCCCATTTTCGACTGATTCCACTTTATCCAGCACACCGCATTGTCCTGACAGTAAGGATTGTTGTTGCCGTCCTGGGAATTGGCAAATTCATCCCCGCTGTATATAAGAGGCGTTCCCTGTGAAAGCAAAACAAAGACCATGGCGTTTTTCATCTGCCGCAGTCTGGCATCTAAAATCGCTTTTTTTCTGGTTTTGCCTTCGATGCCGCAGTTCCAACTGTAGTTATAGGCGTTTCCGTCCTCATTGTTTTCGCCGTTTTGCTCATTATGCTTTTTATCATAGGAGACCAAATCATATAAACGAAAGCCGTCCTGTTTGGCAATATAGTTTACAATGCCCTTATCCGCAGCGTTTTCCCGGCATAAATACAACAGTCTGTTAATCAACCCCGCATCGCCTTTTAACAGTTTGCGGATATCGTATAAAAAGCCTTCGTTCATGAATCCGAAATTACGAAAATCCTGCTGTATATGGTTTGAAAAGGCGGCGTCATGTTCGCCGAGCAGCTTTGTCTCCGCAAAAAGCGGGTCATTGCCAATCATCTGCATCGGAATATCCACCCCCATCAGTTGAAAACCGTCAACATGATATTCCAACACCCAATATTTCAGTATTCTTAAAATCTTTACTTCGTCTACGGTCGGTGGAAAATAGAACTGCATCATCACTTCTATCCCGTTTTGGTGCAGGGCCTTTACCATATCTTTAAATTCCGTAACCGCATCCTTATGGAACGAATAAGCGTATTTTGGCAGAAAATACAGTCCCTCCTGATATCCCCAATAATTGATACGCACGCTTTCATTCTCTTTTTCACATAAAGGCTCTTTATAAAAGACAAGCGCCTCTTCCATACTGAGCGGTTTATTCTCTTTTTGCAGCACTTCGTCAAATTCATAAGACGGCATCAGTAAAACCGAGGTAATTCCCAGTTCTACCAAATAAGGAATCTTTTCCACGATGCCGGCATAGGTTCCTTTCGCATGCACGCCGGAGCTGCGGTGCTTCGTAAAACCGCGCACATGCAGTAAATAAAAGACGCTCTCCTCAAAGGCAATCCGCGGCGCGCTGTCGCCGCCCCAGTCATAGACGTCATCCAACGGCTTGCAGCGGGCGGGAATTTCTTTTTTTTCACCATATTTCCGCTCGTTTACCAGCGCATACGCATAAGGGTCCTGAAACAGTTCCTCTCCCCGATAAAAAAGATAGGAACAGGTTCTGTCCTGATAGCCCTTAAACAGCATGGCATAAACATTTCCCTTTCTGCCTTCCGGCAAAAAAGGAATTCTGACGCCGTCTTTATGCTTTTTATCAAATAAAATAACGCCGCACTCCGCGCCATTTTCGCAGACTGCCGCTATATGCAGGCCTTGCGGTACAAAACGCACACCTAAAGGATAGATTGACGAAACTTCCACATGAAAGGATTTTTGCATGAAAACCTCCGGGTATATTTCCTTTTTCTGTTTCTATCGTGTTTAATTAGTATAACACGAATATTCTTCTTTTACCATACCCATATCGGCACAGAAAAAGTTAAAATTTTCGTTGAATCCAACGGCAACTTTCTGTACAATAGACATAATAAAGAAACAGAAAGGGGAATTTACTGTGCAAAAAGAAGACGCATCCGAAGAAATGACCGTAGATTTAGACTTAGACGACGGCACCCATGTTTCCTGCGCCGTCGTCACGATTCTTACCGTAGCGGGGCAGGATTATATCGCATTACTTCCGCTCAACGAGAAAGGCGAAAACGAAAACGGCGAAGTGTGGTTCTACCGTTATTTTGAAGACGAAAAAGACCCGAACAAGGAACCTGTGCTGGAATATATCGATGACGACGACGAATACGAAGCCGTCGGCGATGCCTTTGACGAATACCTGGATACGGTGGAATTCGATGAAATGATTGATATGGAAGAGGAAGCTCAACAATGAAAAAGCTCAGTTATGAGCTTTCTCTTTTTTTAGTAACGGCGATAAAAAGCGCGACGCCACATCCTTTCCCGCCTCTTTATCGCTAAAAAGAATATATAGCGACTTTTTCGCCCGCGTCATTGCCACATAAAACATACGCCGCTCTTCTTCTATCGCTTCTTTTGTCACAGATTGTTTTATGGGGATTTTCCCTTCATTGACATCCGGCAGATAAACCGTATCAAATTCTAACCCCTTTGAGGCGTGCATGGTCATCAGGCTGATGCCCGTTTTTTTCGTTTCTTTTGTATGTTTCTTTTCTTCTTTTTGTAATTCTATCATCTTTCTGTGTTGACTGATATAGTCACTCATTTCCCGGAACGTTTGATATTCCCTGGCAAACGCCTGAAAATCGTCCGCTATCCGTAACAGCTTATCTGCCGCCTCCGGTTTATTATTTTCTTTTAGATAAGAATCATACCCGATAACCTGTCGGATATAGTTTATGGCAAGGTGCGGACGCATCATCTTTATCCGCTCTATATCGTAAAAGAGTTTACGCACCGTCTCTTGCATTGCTTTATCATTATGATAGTATGTAAGCAGTTCCTTTTCGCTGATTCGCTGCGTTTTGGCACAGTCTTTTTTCAGGTAGCGAAGCGGTCTGTTCATAAAAAGGCCAAAAATCTCCCTGCTCGTATTTCCATGGGCAAATTCCAGATAGGCCAGAATATCCTGCACAACAAAATGTTCAAAGCGGCTGCGAAGAGTCTCTTTCATCACAAACGGAATTTCATGCAAAAGCAGTTTTTCCGCCAGCAGGCCGCATTCATAATTCGTACGGCAGATAACGGCCGTATGGCATAGTTTTTCCGCTTCCGTTTCCTTTACCAGCGTTTTTAACTTTTCTAAAAGCCACTCCTGCGCCTCTTTACGCTCTGCAAAGGGCTTTAGCCGCACGCCTTTTCCGTCTTTATGAAAGGCGCGGATGTTTTTAGGAAAGCGGTTTTGGTTGACGTCAATCACCTGCATGGAACTTTCCACAATCTGTTCATGACAGCGGTAGTTTACATCTAACAGTAACTGTTTTGCCTGCGGGTAATCGTCCATAAACTGCCTCATGATATCCGGTTTTGCGCCTCTAAAACCGTAAATCGACTGGTCGTCATCCCCGACGACAAACAGATTTTCCGAGGCTGCCAGCATACGGATAATCCGGTATTGCAGCGGGTTAATATCCTGAAATTCATCTATCATGATATATTGATATTTATGCTGCCAGGCAGCCAGAACTTCCGGATTTTTTCTAAATAACGACAAGCATAAAAGCCCCATATCGTCAAAATCCATTTTATTCATCTCCCGTAAAAACCCATTATATTGCCTGTAAATGCTTTGTATCTCTTCTTTTGTGAATAATTCCGTTTCGCATTCATCAAACTTTTCATTATTATTTTTTATCCGGCTGATGGCATGAAGCACATAGTCAACTTTTTCATTTCCCTCTAAAAGCCCGGTCACGGGCATACGCATAATCCGCAGTAAAAGCTTTCTTTTTTCCGATTCTGTAATCAGGGTATCATTCCGATAAGAAACGCTCTGTTTTAAGATATGATAAAAGATTGCGTGAAAGGTGCCAAATTGTACAAATGAACCAGTTTCTTTCATCAGTTCATGAAAACGCCGCTGCATTTCCCCGGCGGCGGCCTTGGTGAAGGTAATCACTAAAATTTCGGAGGGGTCTATGTGATAATGTTCTATCAGATAGCGGATTCGCCGGGTAATCACAAAAGTTTTGCCGCTGCCGGGTCCCGCAAGCACCTGCATGGGTCCGGCAGCAAACGTAATTGCCTCCTGCTGTATGGGATTTGTCGTAAACTCAGTCATGTTGTAACTTCTCAATCCCCTTTCTGATTCTGTTAAGAGACTCTTCTTTTCCCAACACTTCCATAATTTCCGTCGCGCCCGCCGGCGTCATCTGCTTACCGGACACCGCCGTCCTGACCGGCCACATGACATAGCCGTTTTTACAGTCTTTTTTTGCCACATAATCCGTCAAGGTCTGATACAGCGCGTCGTTACTGTAATCATCCTGCGCCTCCAGTATCGGAAGAAGTTCCGTTAAGACCTCTAAGGAAGACTCTTTTGTCGTTTTCATCTTCTTATGGGTATACATCTGTATATCATATTCGGGTAACTCGTCAAAAAAATCCACCAGTTCCTTAATATCCGGGAAAATTTCTATTCTTGTTTTCACCATCTGCGCGATTTTTTTAAGATCCAAGTCCTTATGAATGGCATCCTTTAAATATGGCTCGGCCATCTGATAAAACTTATCAAAATCCATCGCCTTCATATATTCCCCGTTCATCCACTTTAGTTTCGTATAATCAAAAACCGCGGGGGATTTGGACATATGATGGTAGTTGAACTTCTTCGTCAGTTCCTCCAATGTGAAAATCTCTTCCGTTCCCTCCGGCGACCAGCCAAGAAGCGCGACAAAATTGACGACTGCCTCCGACAAAAAGCCCTGCTCTATCAAATCTTCATAAGAGGAATGCCCGCTGCGTTTCGACAGCTTTTGATGCTCCTCGTCCGTAATTAACGGGCAATGCACATATTTCGGCACTTCCCATCCAAACGCCTCATAGAGGCGGTTATATTTCGGGGAAGAGGAAAGATATTCATTGCCCCTGACGACATGCGTAATGCCCATCAAATGGTCGTCCACCACGTTCGCAAAATTGTATGTCGGGAAACCGTCGGATTTTATCAATATCATATCGTCCAGTTCCGCGTTATCCACGGCAATATCACCGTAAATATCATCATGAAACACCGTCGTTCCCTCCGTGGGGTTATTCTGCCTGATAACATACGGCTTTCCGGCTTTTAGGTTGGCCTCTATCTCTTCTTTTGACAGATGCAGGCAGTGTTTGTCATAAACATTGATTTCCTTGCCCGCCACCTGTCTTGTCAGCGTGGCAAGCCTTTCCTTATCGCAAAAGCAATAATACGCTTCGCCTTTATCAATCAATTTTTTGGCATACTCCAAATAGATGCCCTGCGCCTGTCTTTCACTCTGCACATAAGGCCCCGCTCCCTTATCCTTGTCTGGTCCCTCGTCATGCACCAGCCCGGTTTTGGCAAGCGTACGGTATATGATATCCACCGCACCCTCTACATACCGCTCCTGGTCGGTATCTTCAATTCTTAATATAAAATCGCCGTCCTCGTGCTTGGCAATTAAATAAGCATATAGAGCCGTCCTTAAATTTCCTACGTGCATACGTCCTGTCGGACTCGGTGCAAATCTGGTTCTGATTTTCTGTGCCATAATAAAAATACGTTCCTTTCTTTAGTCTTTTTCCGGAATCTGTTTTTTCGCGGACGCCTTAAAACTGCCTACCGCTTTGGCAGCCTGCGGTATCGCAATATTGGTTCCCGCCCCGGCCACACAGCCGCCCGGACACGCCATGCCTTCAATCAAACAGCCGTTCTTTTTCCCCGCCTTGGCGAGCATCAGTATCTTTTTACACTCCGAAAGGCTTTCTGCGTGTTCAATATTGACCTCTACATCAGGATAATATTCCCTGATACAATCTTCAATCGCGCTGGCAACGCCGCCTGCCACGCCGTATCCGCGTCCGGCTCCGGTTGCACCCTTTAATTCGTCCAACGCCTGAATTTCCTGTAATAAAATGCCTTTTGCTTCAAACATACCGGCAAGTTCTTCAAAGGTAATGACAAAATCCACATCGGAACGGATGGTTCTTCTGGAAGCTTCCAGCTTCTTCGATGCACACGGCCCGATAAATACTACTTTCGCCTCCGGATGTTCTTTTTTGATTATCCGCGCGGTTGCCACCATAGGCGTCAGCGCATTGGATATTTTATCAATCGTCTCCGGGAAAAACTTCTTCGCTAACACCGACCATGACGGGCAGCATGAAGTCAGGCTAAACGGCTGTCTGCCCGTCGCCACTTCTTTGACATAATGTTCCGCTTCCGCCAGCGCGCCCATATCCGCACCAATGGCCGTTTCGTATACATCATAAAAACCTAACTGTTTTAAAGCGGTCTTTAGCATGTCCGGCGTTACCTCCGGTCCAAACTGCCCCGCAAAGGCGGGAGCTACCTGCGCAATAATCATCTGCCCAGATTGCAGCGCACGGATTAACTGAAAAATCTGCGACTTATCCGCAATCGCCCCGAACGGGCAGTTTACCATACACTGTCCACAGGAGACACAGATTTCACTATCAATAACCGCCCTGCCTTTTTCATCATTCTTAATCGCATTCACCCCACAGGCTCCGGCGCACGGCCTGACCTGATGGGAAATGGCGTCGTATGGGCAGACCGCCTTACATTTTCCGCACTTAATGCACTTTTCCTGGTCGATAACGGACTTTCCGCTTTTCATGGAAATCGCGCCCCGCGGGCATACTTCCCTGCATGGATGCGCCACGCAGCCCATACACTTATCCGTTACCTGATAGCAGTTCTCCGGACAGGCGTTACATGCCGACGGAATGACCTGCATCAACGGCGGCTCGTAATACTTTTCGGAAATATTACTCTCCTCTAAGCCCTGCGTCAAATGGACAGGCTGATTCTCCGGCCGCAGGGATAAGCCCATTGCCAGCCGGATGCGTTCCCGCACAATCGCCCGCTCTCTATAGATGCTCTCATATTCGGATTCATCATAATCCACAATTTTATAAGGTAACGCTTCTATATCGTCTTTTAAATTATCAGACTGATATGCCAGATTTGCCACTTCCTTAAAAATCCGGCGTCTGTTTTTACGAACCTGTGTATCTATTCCTCTCATATATAAACAACAACCTTTCCCCGATACGTTGTTTTCATGGTTTCCCGTATTATTTTTGCACAAACCGGCGGGGAAGTCAACCGCCTTACAATCTCCGTCTGCGCCACCAGATAGCAAAACCCGTTATCAGACAAACCGTCGGTACAATGAAAATCAACACCAGATTGACAATAGCCGCCGTTCTTGTCGAAAATACCAAGGCCGTGGAATAATACTTCACCGGCAGCATTACTGCGTTTTCATGCTCCACTAACGTTCCCACCATACCGGCAAACAATTTCACATGGTTGCCGGGAACGATACGGTCTGCCTCTTCCGTAAAAAACTGCTCGGAAGATACGACAACCGCTTGTGAAGCCGGAGCGTCCGTAAGCGTTTTATCCGCCCGCAGCGCAATCACAAAAGGACCGTCCACATCCCCGTCCGCTTTGGAAAAATCCGTCATTATCTGCATACCGTCCTGCTGATATGATTTGCAATAAGAATCTTCACTCGTTTCCAAAAGCGGCGTATACACAACATCCGCCTGTTCCTCATAAAGAATGGCTTTCGCATACGGCACGAAAACATTCATGCCATAGACGCTGTCCGTCATTTCATCATAATCAATCTGCGGGAACAGGAAATAAGGAATATCGCCGTAATACTTATCCGCATCCCCCTCTAAAACAATGCCATCCATAAGAGAAATCCCATAATAGTCAAGAATCCTGTTAAAATTAGGAAGTTCTTCATCCGTCCATGCCGGAATGATAATGGCGTTACCGCCCTTTTCCAAATAAGCAATCACCTTCTCCGTCTCATCCGCCGAATAGTCGCGAAGCGGCGCGCTTAATACAATCGCCTGCGCATCATCAGGAACGGCATCCGCCTTTAATAAGGACAATGTTTCATAGGCAATGTTTTCTTTCTCGACGGCCTGCATAAACTGCCGCTCCAACTCCCATTCCTCATGTCCTGTTACAACATAGATTTTCGGCATTTTATTGGCCGTAACATAAGAAAGCGCTGCGGCTATCTGCCCTTCCCCGTCATAACCCGTAATCTGATACTCCGTATAAGAATAGTATTCCACTACATAAATATCGTTATAATCAAGCACCTTGCTTCTTGCGGGTCCGACAATGATCAAACTGTTATCGGACGGCTCTGTATCCGTATAATTGGAATAAAATAACGGATTGGCTATCGGATTTACATACGTCACCGTGATATGCTCCGATAAATCCGCCATTTTCTTAAGCGTAGTATCCAGATTATCATCTTTATACGTTTCGTCCGTCAGTACATAAACGGTAATGTCATCCGATAATTTTGCCACAAACTCTTTGGTCTGCTCCGTCAGGGTATATATTTTATTAGACGTCACATCAAAAGAGCGGATATTCTCCGGCAGATAATGAGCCAAAACATTGACTACAGCAGTCAGTGCCACCGTTACCATAATCACCCCAATATGATAAATGCCGGTTTTTAAATCTTCTCCCACAATACTGTATCTGCGTTTCTGAATGGACTGCGCCGTACAAAACAGGAAAAAGAACGTAACGGAAAGAAAATATATGACAGACGGCACATAAAAACTGCCGATTAGCATCATCATAAACTTGTCAGCCATATCGAACGCACCCAATATTGCAGTCAAAAAATTGCCGGTCTGCGATATCATGCTGCAGACTGCCGTCATCTGATATCCTAAAAATAAAGCAATAAACGTAAGCACCGCCGCTATCACAATACTTTCCGTCAAAGATGATAAAAACAGCCCAATCGCAAGCCCTGCCGCGCCATACAGGAAAAATCCGAATAACGCCGTATAGGATACTCCTATTTCAAATTCTCCAAAGAAAGACAGAATAACCGGCGCAAGCCCCAATATCACGACCGGAACCGCAAAAACCGTCAGTAACGCCAGATACTTTCCAAGCACAATTTTGACGACCGATACCGGCGCGGTTAAAATCAACTGGTCAGTTTTTAACTTTCTTTCTTCCGAAAGACTCCTCATCGTCAAAATCGGAATCGCAAATAAAAACAGAACCACTACCCCCTGTAATACATAGGACAGATTCGGGTAGCCGTTTAAGATATTGTAAAAAGTAAAATAGATGCCCATCAATAAAAGCATGGCCGCAAAAAAGAGCCATCCGATAAAGGAATGCAAAAAAGATTTTACTTCTCTTTTATAAATCGCTATCATCTTTTTCCTCCTCCACATCACTTTCCGCCTCCATTGCATGGGAAGCGTCCGTCAACTGAATAAAAATATCCTCCAGTGATTTTTCCACCTTATTCATGGCTAACACCGGCATACCCGCATTCGTCAATGCAACGGATAATTCCTTGCGGATATCCGCATTTTCTTTCGTTATGATTTTTATGGTGATTTCTTCGCCCGACGCTTCCAGTTCATAAGAGCGCACCTGCCCTATCCCGCCTATTACCTCTCTTGCCCTTTCTTCCGTTCCCGACACCGTTACGGCAATCTGCGTAGACGTATCCATCAATTTCTGTAAATCTTCCGGTGAACCGCTCGCCACCAACGAACCGCCGGCAATAATTAAAATATGGTCGCATACCGTACTAATCTCGGATAAAATATGGGAACTTAAGATAATCGTATGCTGCTCGGAAAGTTTTTTAATCAATGAGCGGGTTTCCAAAATCTGCTTCGGGTCTAAGCCGACCATCGGCTCATCCAATATGATAACTTCCGGATAACCGATAATGGCCTGCGCCATCCCTACTCTTTGCTTATAACCCTTGGATAAATTTTTAATCAGACGCGTCTTTACATCCGCAATGCCCACCATGTCCATAATTTCCTGAATCTGCGTGCTTTGTTCTTTCTTCGGCACACTCTTTAACTGCGCGGCAAAACGCAGATATTCAAGAACCGTCATATCGGGATAAAGCGGCGGTATCTCCGGCAGATAGCCAATACACTTTTTAGCCTGCTTTGGTTGTTCCTGTATATCATATCCATTTATTGTAACCGTACCGGAAGTTGCCGCCAGATACCCCGTCATGATGTTTATCGTGGTTGTCTTACCGGCTCCGTTTGGTCCTAAAAATCCATATATCTGCCCTTTTTGCACCGTAAAAGATAAGTCCTTTACGGCAACGCGGGTTCCGTATTTTTTTACCAGATTTTCTACTTTTATCAAGGTGGCGTTCTCCTTTCAGATGATTCAGCTTAGTCCTTTCGCGATTATCTATTGTAAATCATATTTGTGTTCATTCTCTTTCCATCCTGTGAAAGAATTGTGTTCCCATCTGGAAATATTTTGCTATTAAAGCACACGTTACCAATTATATCATATTATATTATCAAAATCATTATGAATCTTTTATAAAAAGAAAGGATAATTTATGAAAATGAAAGATTATAATTTCAAGGAAGATTTCGATAGATTTCCGGTCGCTATGGCGTATGTGCCATGGCAGCGTTTGACAAATATCTATGAAGATTTGGACGAAGCGCTCTTAAACGGAACTATCTTTCCGGAATTAAACAAACCGTTCATGGGAAGGAGATGCTGTAAATGATGAACAATTTTAGTTGTGAGCGTGAAAAACTGCTCCATCAGATAGACCTTATGGGGTTCGTTATCGTAGAAATGAATCTGTATCTCGATACGCATCCGGATGATGTGGAAGCCGTTGAATATCTCAAACATTACACCCATATGAAAAATCAGGCGATGCGTGAATATGCAGCCAAATATGAGCCGCTTACCGTTTGTATGGCAAACTCATCTCCGGTAAAAGAATGGATTTGGGCAACATTACCTATGCCTTGGGAAGGAGGATGCAACTAATGTGGAATTATGAAAGAAGATTAGAGTTTCCTGTTAATATTACAGCCCCTAACGCTATGCTTGCACAGGCTATCATCAGCCAGTACGGCGGTCCTGACGGCGAAATGGGCGCATCCATGCGCTATCTGTCACAGCGTTATGCCGCTCCTTACAGAGAAGTTGCGGCAGTGCTTACGGACATTGGTACCGAAGAACTCGCACACCTTGAAATCGTCGCGACTATCATCCATCAGCTTACCAAAAACCTGTCTATGGAGGAAATTGAACAGTCCGGTTTCGCCAACTACTATGTAGACCATACAGTCGGCATCTGGCCGCAATCCGCAGGCGGTTTCCCATTCAGCGCGGCAGAGTTCCAGTCAACAGGCGACATTATTACGGATTTGATGGAGGATATGGCTGCAGAGCAGAAAGCGCGCTTAACCTATGACAATATCCTGCGCCTCGTTCACGACCAGGAAGTCTGCGAACCGATTAAATTCCTGCGTGCAAGGGAAGTTGTGCATTTCCAGAGGTTTGGCGAAGCCTTGCGCATCGTACAGGATAAATTGAACGAAAAGAACTTCTATGCGTTTAATCCGGGGTTTGACTGCAATCCTGAGAAATGTGCGAACTAAGATATAAGTCTTAATATTGATAAAAAAGGGTGCCGCTGCATCAGCAAGATTGATGGATAAGTGACACCCTCTTTATACATTCGCTATTCTTCGTCATATCTCTTTTTCATTGCATATTACTCCAACTCACAGTTATGAAATATATACAGGCTTCATCATGTCTATCTATTCATTTTTTGCATTTTATTTATAATCAACTGCCAATACATTCTGTCCTTTAATACACAGATAATTGTAACCGTATTATCCTCTACAACAAAGAAGATTAAATATGTACTATATGGTTTATAGTAAATTTCAATCTTTCCATAACATAACCTGTGCTTTCGGAGCCTATTGGAAAAATGACTAATTCTTTGATAGCTTTTTTAATCTTGGTTTGAAAAATCTTTCTAAATACTAATTACATCGTTATATTAGCACTTTTTAATACTATTGTTAATTGCTTTCTCCTGTTCACATCAGCAGTTCTGACTAATGTTATATTTTCACTTTGGATTTTCAATAATACATCTCTATCTATGCCCATTGTCTCTGCCAAATTATTTAATGTTTTATCTTGCATATGTACTTTCCTTGTACCTTGTAAAAAAGGTAAATCATGTCTTCCCCTATTATATTTCATTGTATTTACAAATATTGTATCTTTATTATAATTTATAGTTATAGGAGAATTCCGTAAAATATAATTATCCACTTTTTCAAAAAAATTATCTAATTTATTTTCAAATAAAATCTGACATAATATATTTTTCGGAATTTCTTCTAAATATTGTTTTGTCAAATTTGTATCTTTTACATTTAGCGAAGTATAATAAAAATTTTTATCATGCACTAATATCATTGTAAAGCAGGGATTATCTACATCATATCCATCAAAATATAAATTAACACACACTCCATTATAATTATAAGCATATTTAAGCGCAGTAATATTCCTCTTATATGGTAATAAAGAATACTGCCTCTGGTAATTCATTCTTAACCTCAATTCTCATAATATATTACCCTTTTCTTTTACTATCAACGTTCTCCATTATCCTGTTTTTTTCTAACCGCATATTTCTTTTCTCTCATTTGCATACAATAATCCAGAATCTTTTTGAGAATAATGCCATCCCTATTCTTCATACAATAATATCTCCGTTCCAGCTATCTCTGTTCTAAAATTCTCTTCAACTCCTGTCGTTGTAATCAAATCAACCGAAAGCTGCAACGCCTCCTGAATCATCTGGCGCATTCCCGAAAGTTGCAACAGGGACATTGGCTTTCCCTTTTCCACCAACAAATCTATATCGCTTTTTTCATTTGCTGTACCTTTTGAATAGGAACCAAATAGATACAATCTCTTTACGCCATAATGATGTGCTATCGGTACAACAGCCTCTTGAATTTCACTAATATTAGCCATACTGACTATCCTCTTATCTGTTCCATATTGATATACTATTAGTTTTTTCAACCTATTTTCTTTTAGCATACCACAACTTATCAAAAAAATACAAACCCTGATAAACACAAACTCCCCTACTATACCATCAGAAATATTTTTCAGAGCCTACATAACTCAGAACTTTATTACATAACTTTCGACTCAATCTGATATCACATGTAAGCATTATTTCCAGTATTTCGCACACTTCTTCTGTAACAAGAACTCCTTCATCAAATGCCTGCATTAAAATACCTGCCGTTCCTACATGTTCAACAGACATCTTTCAATCACTTTCCATTCCTCTTCATAAGCATCATTATCGGTTAATTCTTTATAAACAGCTTCCGGCATAATCACAGTTTGATATAAACATAAACCATCTCCTTTTTCACATTAATCTTTTCCAGTTTTGCCTTTAGCATACCACGACTTATCAAAAATACAAACCAGCACAATCCCTGATAAACACCGGCTTTCACGCCGCTTACTTTCATTCCCTTAACAAAGGCATACTTCCTGTCAGCTTGTTGACTTTCTTCTTTGCCCCGCAGATTGCTATTCCAAGGTAATTCAAGTCTATTTCCGGTACGGTTTTCATTTTCTTTATAAATTCATCATATGTTTTACACCCTTGCGCTAAATCCGAAAAATCCACAACGGTTAAATCTGAAAAATCCGGCTCATATAGCTTTTCCCGCATCGCTTTGATGTTTTCATAAGTTCCCTTTAAAATTGGCACAGGAAATTCAATAATCCCTAAATGCCTGTTACCTGTTTTATCCGTAACGTCCGCTCCAACCACTTCCGGCAATTTCTTTCCCAACGTGATTCCCATAATCGCCGCCGTATTTGCAATAATTCCTAGCGGTAAACTTTCATCAATTACCATAACGCATTTTTCATTCTGTATGTCCATTTTTATAACCATGCCTTTCCTCAGCCTGTGAGTTTGCGCCGCGCAGTCTGCGCTTAAGCACAACCTTCTCACCTTTCTTTTCTGCCTTATACTCAGACAAAAACAAGCCTGTCAAAGTTAAGACTGTTCCTGCTCCTACTAATATAGTCAACTGTTCGTGTAAAATGATAACGGAAGTAACTACCGTGATAACGGGAACCATATAGATGTAAACGCTTGTTTTCACTGCTCCCAATTCTTTTACTGCAAAATTCCATGTTACAAAGCAAAGTGCAGAAGCCCCTAATCCCAAATACAGGATATTAAACAGATAAGTAACATTCGCAAAGCGTGCAAAATCTGCCCGGAAATCGAGGATAATCAGCGCCGGTATCATAAACAGTATTCCATAGAAAAAAGTGCGCCGTGTGGCAGGGATGACAGGATATCCAAAGCTGCTGATTTTTCTTGTCAATATGGAATAACAAGACCATACAATGGCTGCAGCCAGAGCCAATAAATCCCCCGCGGGATTTAGTTTCAATTTAGAACCATTAAAGCTGATGAAAGCTATTCCAACCATTGCCACTGCAAACCCGATAAAAAAGCGTGTCTGCAGTTTTTCCTCCGATTTTATAAATAAATGCACGAATAATGCCGTAAAAAACGGCGCAACAGAAATAATCACGCCCACATTGGAAGCCAACGTAAATGTCAACGCGATATTTTCAAGCAGATAATACAGACATATCCCGCATAATCCCGCCGCGGCAAATGTCAATTCCTGCTTGAAATTTACTCCTTTTAATCGTTTGGGGTATGCCGCTAATAAGGCTAAAAACCCCATAATAAAACGGAAAAAAAGAATTTCTACAGGTCGAAAATCAACCAACAGGATTTTAGTAGATATAAAAGTTGTTCCCCATATTAAGATTGTTAATAACGCCGCCAAATGCCCTGCCGTTCTTTTGTTATTTATTTTACGATTCATATTCCTTGTCCTTTTCAAAAAATATCGCACGATAAACGCCGGGCGCAAGCCCGATAAAGCGGCTGAAATAATTGGTAAAATGGCTTTGGTCTGAAAATCCTGTCTGCATGGCGGCTTCTACGGGCTGGATTCCTTTCCCTAACAAGGTTTTTGCTTCATTAATACGGATAGTTTCTAAATAACGATATGGGGTAACGCCTTTTGACTTGGTAAAGGCACGCAGGAGGGTAGATTTGCTAAGCCCCGTATAGCGGCATATTTGCTCCAAATTAATCTTTTCGTTGTAGCGGCGCCTTATAAATTCACAGGCTTTTTCTATTTCCTGCCGACATTCCGGCACGCAGCTTTCAAAAGGCTGCCCGTAATTTTGTATCAATAAAGAAATAAGAAAAAGCAGGCTTTCTTCTTTCGCAAAATTAGAAGCGCCATTCATAATCATTTCGTGAAGCGGGCGCAGATAAGAAGTAATTTCATCATCACAAATAACATTCTTTGAAAAACCGGGCAGTTTTCTCTTTCCTGTAACTTCTTTAGCTAAATCAAGCATTATGCTCTTAGCAATATTAAGCCCACGGTAATCAAATGTTCCGTCATCACTCTGCACACAAGCATGGTTATCCCCCGGGTTAAAAAGCACAATAGTTCCTTTTCCTATGCTGTATTCTATATTTTTACATGAAAGCGTGCGCTCCCCATCCTCAACAAAACCAATCACATAATGTTCATGGAAGTGATTCGGGAACGGCTGGACAATTCCCTCAAAACGATAGGCTTCTATTCCCAGCTCATCATCATAGACTACGGTTCTTATTTCTTTTTTCATTTTTATAACCATGCCTTTCCTCAGTCTGCAGGTTTACGTCTTACCGTAATCATTGTAACGCCAGAGAAACGGAATGTCTTGTAAAATATCTTCATTTTACCGGCTTTGGTTGAAAAATTCTCAATCAAAACGTAACATTAAAACCCGTCTTAACGATATTACTGTTAGCCATATCCTTTAGCTGTCCGTTTTCAAATCCAATGCTCAAATACATATCGTCAATACTGTTTACATCCTCTGCCGTAATTTGTTTTATATATTCCTCAAAAATATCGTATGCTGCGCCCGTAAATCCTGACGGAACTTTTGCCGACTCCTGAACGCCTGTTTTGAATATGTCCAAAATATGATTGCCATTTTCATCCAAAAGAGCGTCTTTTGTCTGCGTAAATTTTTGAATATCCAAGCCGGTGTATTCCCGCAGCATACTTGCCGCTTGGTATTTTGCCAACACATCTTTATTGATATTGGCGCTTCCAATACTGTTTAGAATATGAAAAAATAACTCTTTTGCATTTCCATTTTCATTTAGTAAAGCCTCCATCCGCGACATAACGGATTTATCGGCATCTCCGTCAACAGTAAGCTCATATGTATATGGATTGATAAGAAAAGTAAAATTGATATTTTTATAAGAATCCTGACTAATTCCGCTATTTGTAAAAATAT
>JAMPCN010000051.1 GCA_023666125.1 Bacillus sp. (in: firmicutes)
CGGCTATACAGTCGGCCTTGGAAAAGCGGGAGGCTGGCAGATGAAGAATCATTACCCGAAAGGGTTAAGAAAATAAAGAGAAAGAAAAGGAGAAAGAAATATGCCAAAGTGGTTAAAAGACGCAGTGTTTTATGAAATCTATCCGCAGTCGTTTAAGGATTCCAACGGGGATGGCATCGGAGATTTTGGCGGAATCGTGGAAAAATTGGATTATATCAAGGAACTTGGCTGCAATGCCATCTGGTTAAATCCGTGTTTTGACTCTCCGTTTCATGATGCCGGATATGATGTGCGCGATTATAAGAAAACGGCGGCGCGCTACGGTACGAACGAGGATTTAGTCCGTTTGTTTGATGAAGCGCATAAGAAAGATATGCACATTTTACTGGATTTGGTTCCCGGACATACGTCCGAGGAGCATGAATGGTTTAAAGAGAGTGCAAAGGCGGAGCGCAATGCGTATTCAGACCGTTATATCTGGACAGATAACTGGTTCCATTCACCGGAGGGGCTTAATTATGTGGCAGGGGAGAGCGAAAGAAACGGCGTTTATGTATTGAATTTCTTTAAATGCCAGCCGGCTCTAAACTATGGTTTTTTACATCCCGAAAAGCCTTGGCAGAAAGCGGTTTCAGACCCTGCCTGCATCGCGACAAGGGAAGCGTTAAAGGATATTATGCGTTTCTGGCTGGATAAAGGCTGCGATGGTTTTCGGGTGGATATGGCGGATTCACTTGTAAAACATGATGATGATAATAAGAGCGGAACCTCCATGGTCTGGAAAGATATCCGCGCCATGCTGGATAAGGAATATCCGGAGGCGGCGCTTGTTTCGGAATGGAACAGGCCATGGCTTGCCATTCCTGCCGGTTTTCATATGGACTTTTACTTGGATTGGACGGGCAACGGATATAACCTGTTAATGCGTGATGAGGTAGATGGGAAAAATAACAGTATTTTCCATAGAGACAGTGACAGAAGCATTTTAGACTTTTTAAGCGAATATATGGACAGCTATGAGAAGATAAAAAAAGAAGGACATTACTGTCTGATTACGGGCAACCACGATACGATTCGGGCGGCGCACTATCTGGATGTCAGGGAACTGAAACTTGTTTATGCCTTCCTTTTTACGATGCCGGGCAATCCGTTTCTCTATTATGGGGACGAAATCGGTATGCGCTATCAGGCGCTTGTATCCAAAGAGGGGGGATATACAAGAACCGGCTCCCGTACGCCGATGCAGTGGGATAATACAATAAACTGCGGATTTTCCACGGCGTCCGCCGAAAAGCTATATTTGCCGGTGGATACGGCCACCGACGCCCCGACGGTGGAGAAACAGGAAAAAGATAAAGATTCCTTACTGCATACGGTAAAAGATATACTGGCAGTCCGAAACAGGGAGGATGACTTAAGGGAGAACGCTAATTTGGAAATTATGTATGCGAAAGAGAAGGAGCGGGCTTTTGCCTACAAAAGAGACAGTCTTTTGATGTGCTGTAATCCGTCGGGGAAAGAGGCTGATTTGAAAGTGGATGGACTGATAAAGGCAAAAGAAAAACTCTACGCCATCGGTGAAGCGGATTTTCAAAACGGAAGCTGCCATATGGAAGAACAGTCCTTTGTCATATGGAGAATATAACGGTTTGCGGCGGTATAAAAACGATATAAAAATAGCATGAAAATAAAAGCAGTAATGCTTGTAAATTAACTCTGCCTGGAATATACTATATCTAGAGTCGCTTTTTTTAGGGAGCCTATAGATATGCTATTTTCCAGTGTAGAGTTTTTATTCCGGTTTTTGCCGGTGTTTATGCTTATATATTTATTAGTTCCCGATAAGTATCGTAATGTTGTATTACTTTCGGGGAGTCTGGTGTTTTACGGGGTAGGAGAACCATACTATGTTCTGCTGCTTATTCTTTCTATTGTCCTCAATTATGGAGCTGGCAGGCTTATTCTTGAGAAAAAAGAAAAGCTTGGAAAACCAGTTTTGATTTCCGCCCTGCTTTATAATTTCGGCGTGCTGTTCCTGTTTAAATATTGGGATTTTGCGGCAGAAAACCTAAACCGCCTGTTTCATGGCGGAAAGATACCGCTTTTGTCGCTTGCGCTGCCGTTAGGCATCAGTTTTTACACCTTTCAGATTGCGTCTTATTTGATTGACTGCTATATGGGCAGGATAAAGGAGACGGTTCCCTTTACGGCGTTTGCTTCCTATGTTACGATGTTCCCGCAGTTGATAGCAGGACCGATTGTAAAATATGAAGAAGTGGCCGGGCGGATGAAAGAACGCAAAATTCATGCAAAGGCAGTAGAAAGCGGATTTAAACTCTTTAGTATCGGTTTGGGTTTTAAAGTGCTGTTGGCCAATCAGATAGGAACGCTTTGGAATGTCATCATGACGGCAGGGGCAGGAAACTTGTCCGTTCCGGCTGCCTGGATGGGTGCATTTGCCTATTCTTTTCAGATATATTTCGATTTTTGGGGATACTCCCTGATGGCGAAAGGGTTGGGAAGAATGCTCGGTTTTCGTATTCCGAAAAACTTTAACGACCCGTATATGTCCAAATCCATCTCAGAATTTTGGCGAAGATGGCATATCACGCTGGGAAGATGGTTTAAGGAATATTTGTATATTCCGTTAGGCGGAAATCGAAAAGGCTATGCCAGAACTGCCTGTAATCTTTTGGCAGTATGGGTTTTGACAGGATTATGGCATGGCGCGGCCGTAAATTTTGCATTATGGGGACTGACGTTTTTTATCATACTGGCGATAGAAAAGCGGGGAATCGGCAAGTATCTGGATAAAAGCAAAGTATTGGGGCATCTGTATGTGGTTTTGGTGATACCCGTTACCTGGATGATATTTGCTATCAGTGATATGAAACAACTGCTATCCTATTTACAGAATATGATAGGGATTCATGCATCAGACGTCATTGTCGGCAGTGAGCAGATATTGCGATACATAAAAGAATATGGGGTGTTATTTTTACTTTGCATCCTGTTTTCAACCTCTTATCCGATGAAATTATACCGCAAATATAAATACAAATGGTATACGGTTATTCTTGTGCTTGTCATATTCTGGTTTTCGGTTTATGAGATAATGACGGGCAGTAACAATCCATTCCTGTATTTTAGATTTTAAGGCCTACGGTTTGCTATTGGAAAACCGATAATTTGAAATCGGGAATTTTCGTTTCTATAGTGGGAGTGACGGTTTTTATGAAACGCTGGAAAAAGATAATAGAAAATTGTCCATATCTGGTTGCGTTATTGATTATGTGGCTGTTTTTGACCATAGGCGGAATCGGATTGATGATATATCGTGATTATGGGGGATGGGATTGGAAAACCTTTTGCTCGAATCCCTTTTTTGCAATAGTTGCTGAGGAAGAAATGCGGGAAAGTTCGGTGCGTTCTTCCAGGGCGGAACCGGCGATGGCGGTATTAGGACGGGAGCATCTTGTAGTTTCCAATAATATATTGGAGAAGATAGAAACACAGGTTATTGATGTGGCAGAGGTAGAAGAGGAAAAGAGCATAACTGTTGGGAAAACAGTCTTTGAAACGTATCCTCCGGTAGAGACAAACTCCATTTATTATACGGATGCAGGAAAAGTTGCATTGACGACAGAGTATCCGTATATAACGGTTGGGGATGAATATTTTGATGACGCGGCGTTTTTGGGAGATTCCAGAACAATGGGGATTTCCGATTATTCCGGATTGAATGCGGACTTTTATTGTGAGAACGGCATGACGATTTATAAGCTTTTGGATGAAAAGGGAGTCACCTATCAAAAGACAGGAGAAAAAGTCAATTTGAATCAGGTCATGCAGCAGAAGCAGTATGGAAAGATTTATATTATGTTAGGCATGAATGAACTGGGATATCGTGACACCAATTATTTTTTGGAACGCTATCGTGAAGTGCTTTCACAAATCAGACAGTGGCAGCCGCAGGCTATCATTTTTTTGATGGCAAATCTGCATGTCAGCCAGGAAAAGAATAATATTCAAACAGAATTTAATAATATTAACATCAATTCCAAAAATGTTGCCGCGGCGACTCTTGCCGATGGAATCAACGTTTTTTACCTGGATAGCAATCCGCTGTTTACGGATGAGAATGGTTTGTTAAAAGATGATATAACTTTTGATGGCGTTCATTTATATGCGAATAATTACCTGGAATGGAAGACTTTTTTGGCGCAGCACGGCATCATTAGAGATGAAAGAAACGAAGCGGACAATGGATAATAAGACAACGAGACTAAATAAATATATTGCGCAGTGCGGCATCTGTTCCCGAAGAGACGCGGATAAACTGATAGAAAAGGGTGCGGTTACCGTGAATGGCAAGCCTGCGCATCCCGGTTTACAGGTAACGGATGCGGACGAGGTCTGCGTCCATGGAAAACCTATAAAAAGCCCGGAAAAAAAGGTGGTTTTGGCCTATTATAAGCCGATTGGCGTAACGTGTACGCAGCGTGATAAACATGCTAAGGTAAAGGTGACAGATAACGTGCGTTACCCAATCCGTGTAACCTATGCGGGCAGGCTGGATAAAGACTCCGAGGGGCTTTTACTGATGACAAACGATGGGGAGCTGATTGACGCGATGATGCGGGGAGCGAACCGTCATGAGAAAGAATATGTCGTAAAAGTGGATAAAATATTGACGGATGATGCCCTTGAAAAGATGAGGGCGGGCATTTATCTGGAGGAACTGGGCCTGACAACAAGGGCCTGTAAGATTACCAGGACGGGTGAAAAGACAATGAATATGATATTAACCCAGGGGGTCAACAGGCAGATACGCAGAATGTGTAAAGCGGTCGGATACCGGGTATGCAGTTTGAAAAGAACGCGCGTTATGAACGTTTATCTTGCAAACTTAAAACCGGGAGAATATCGTGAATTGAGTGAAGAAGAGACACAACTTCTGTATTCTTTGTGTAAAATAACGCATTAATGCACAAAAAAAGACGTAAATTTATGTCGGCACTGTTAGTGTTTTAGCAGTAAATACCACAGGATGAGAGAAAGGAATGGGTATTAAATGGCGAACGAAAAAAGGAACCGTATGAAAGAACTGGTATCCATACTACATCAGGCATCCAAGGCGTATTACGCGCAGGATAGGGAAATCATGAGTAATTTTGAATACGATAAACTCTATGACGAGCTGACGGCATTAGAGGCGGAAACAGGCATTGTTTTGACAAACAGCCCCACGGTGCAGGTCGGATATGAAGCGGTGGATGAACTACCGAAAGAAAGACATGAAAGCCCGATGCTCTCACTTGGAAAAACGAAAAACAGAGAAGAGTTGCGCGATTGGTTAAATGATAAGGAGGCGCTTTTGTCGTGGAAATTAGACGGGCTTACCATCGTTTTGACATTTTTTGCAGGAAAACTTGCAAAGGCTGTTACACGGGGAAACGGAGAAGTCGGAGAGGTTATTACGAATAACGCCAGAGTTTTTAAGAATATCCCACTTTCCATTCCTTTTCAGGGTGAATTGATTCTGCGGGGGGAGGCTGTCATTTCCTATTCCGATTTTGAGCAGATTAATCAGAAAATTGAGGATGTAGAGAGCAAGTATAAAAATCCGCGCAACCTTTGCAGCGGTTCCGTGCGCCAATTAAATAACGAGGTGACTGCTAACCGGAACGTCATGTTTTATGCCTTTAGCCTGGTAAAGGCGGAGGGTGTGGATTTTCATAATTCCCGAGAGGAACAGTTTCATTTTTTACAGGAACAGGGTTTTGATGTGGTGGAATATAAAAAAGTGACACCCGATAATATTTTGGAGACGATTTCCTATTTTGAAAAGAAGATAGAGAACTATGATATTCCCTCGGATGGGCTTGTGCTTACCTATGATGATATCGCTTACGGGCGCGCCCTTGGCATGACCGCAAAATTCCCACGGGATTCCATAGCCTTTAAGTGGGCGGACGAATTGCGGGAGACGGTATTAAAAGAGATAGAATGGAGTCCGAGCCGTACTGGACTGATAAACCCGATTGCCGTATTTGAGCCGGTGGAATTAGAGGGAACGACGGTCAGCCGCGCCTCCGTACACAATATCAGTATCATGCGTAATTTAAAATTAGGCATCGGCGACCATATTACCGTATATAAGGCGAATATGATTATTCCACAGATTGCGGAGAATCTGACAAAAAGCGATTCCGTTCAGATTCCGGATGCCTGTCCGGTGTGCGGGCAGCCAACGGAAATAAGAAAAGTGAATGAAGTACAGTCGTTATATTGTACGAATCCGTCGTGCGAGGCGAAAAAGATTAAGGCTTTTACCCTGTTTGTCAGCAGGGATGCAATGAATATTGACGGGCTTTCGGAAGCCACGCTGGAAAAGTTTATTGCCAAGGGTTTCATTCATGAATATGCGGATATTTTTAAGCTGTATCGTTATGAAGAAGAAATTACCAATATGGAGGGATTCGGGGAAAAGTCGTACCGGAATCTGATAAACAGCGTTGATACGGCAAGAAATACGACGCTTCCCAGAGTTATCTATGGTCTTGGCATTGCGGGAATCGGGCTTGCCAATGCCAAAATGATATGCCGATACTACCATTATGATATTGAGGCGGTGCAGACGGCACAGATAGAGGAGTTAAGCGAAATAGACGGTATCGGGGAGGTGCTTGCGGGTGCGTTTTACGAATATTTTCAGAATGTGGAAAATGTGGCGCAGTTAGCGCATCTGCTGGATGAAATAACGATTGTTGTTGAAACGGTGGAAGAAAGCGAACAGACCCTATCAGGCATGAATTTTGTTATTACAGGCAGCCTTATGCACTATGAAAACCGTAACGAGTTAAAAGATGTCATTGAAAAGAAAGGCGGGAAAGTAACAGGCAGCGTTACCTCTAAAACAACCTGCCTGATTAACAACGACGTAACATCAACCTCTTCCAAAAATAAAAAGGCAAAGGAACTGGACGTGCGGATTATTTCGGAAGAGGATTTTATAGAGGAGTATCTTACTGAAAATATATGAAAATAATTTGTATGTATTGTAACAAATTTACCATGTTTGAGATGACTTGAATTTATGGGGAAATCTGCTATAATAGGAATGGGAGATTATCAACGTGAAAATAGAATATGCTAAAAAGGCAGTTAAATATATTGAATCGTTGGATAAACCGACAAAAGAACGAATTAAAAAAGGCATTGAAGGGCTAACAGAGAAACCGCCAAAAGGCGATATAAAGACGATGCAAGGCTATTCAGACGGCAGAAAGCGGTTAAGAATAGGAAAGTACAGAATCATATATAATTATGGTAATGATGGGAAAATTGAAATATTATGTATTATGAATGTTGACACAAGGGGCGATATTTATAAATAGAGAGGAAGTGCTATTATGAGTGCGGCGACAAAAGAAGCTATAAACCTTATGGAAATATTACCTGAAAGCGATCAGAATTTTGCACTTGAATTTATAAAAAAGCTTGTTCTTGCGTGGGATCCAGATTATACGAAGGTTACACCAGCGGAAAGAAAAGCATTAGAGGAAGCAGAAAAAGATATTGTAGAAAATGGAACGGTTTCACATGATGCTATAAATTGGGATTAGGGGAGCGATTAGAATTACTATACAACAGAATTAAGCCATTTACCTTACTCATATTCATCAGAGCGGTCAGTAACAACACATCTACATCATTTTGCTATAAAAATACGTGAAGTTATGTGAAGATTCGTAAAATCTAAAATCGTTGCAAAATCGCATAAATCCCAGCCTTTCACACAATCTCCCTAACATCATACGGCGTAGTTTGATATACGTAATAATTAAGCCAGTTGGAGTATAGAAGCTGTCCGGTGGAACGCCAGTTGACGACGGGCGCTTTAGACGGGTCGTCGTCGGGAAAGTAATTGCAGGGAATTTTCGGGTTTAATCCTTTTTCCAAATCCCGGTAATATTCCTTGGCAAGCGTATCCGTGTCGTATTCGGGATGGCATGTGACGAAGAAATGGCGGCTGTCGGTTGTTTTGACAATCGTGACGCCCGCTTCATCGGAAATAGCCATCAGTTCCAGTTCGGGAACGGAGGCAATCAGTTTTTCATCAATACCCATAGCGCGTGACTGCGGTGCATAGAAAATATCATCGAAGCCGCGAAACAGCGGGGAAGTTTTTTTCAGTACCCTATGCGCGTAGACACCGGATAATTTTTCCTCCATATCGTAGCGGTTTAAACCGTATAAATAGTACAGCCCCGCATAGGCGCCCCAGCATAAATGCAGGGTACAATGCACATGGGTTTTTCCCCATTCCATAATGGTGCATAGTTCGTTCCAGTAGGTAACGTCCTCAAATTTTACATAATCCAGAGGCGCGCCGGTGATAATCATACCGTCAAATTTGCGGTCCTTTATCCGGTCGAAAGTAGTATAAAAAGATTCCATATGACTGGAATCCACATGCTGCGGAATATAGCTTGCAGTCTGTAAAAATTCCACTGTTACCTGTAAGGGGGAATTGGAAAGTTTGCGCAAAAGCTGTGTTTCCGTGACAACTTTTGTCGGCATCAGATTTAAAATCAGTACATGCAAAGGACGAATATCCTGATGGATGGCACGATATTCGGTCATGACGAAAATATTTTCTCCTTCCAGTGTCGCTCTTGCGGGTAAGGAATCCTGAATCTTGATTGGCATAGCTATTCTCCATTCTTAGACAACAATTTTATGCCCGCTTGGACATAAACCTTACATAAAGATAACATAAATTGCTATATTCTGCAAGCTTGCACAATTTGGCAAAAAGGGATATAATAAAACAGGCGTATTTTTACGCGGAAATTATGATAAGCTAATGAAAAATGAGGGGACGAAGATGGAGACAGCATATCAAAAGGTAAAAGTACACAATGAACTGGAATGGTGCCAAGTCACTGACATGAGTACGAAAGAGCGGATAGAAAAACTCTTGTTGAAACACAGGGTATCTTATTATGTAAAATGGGAAAAACCCGGATTCTTTTCAAGGGATAAATTTGGAACCTGCGTATTTTGCGTGAACCAGTTGCAAAAAGAAGCCGCGGACAATGCAATAGAATCGTTAGTGGCGGAAGATAAGGAAAAGATTAAGTTCCTGAACCGTAAGTTTGAAAAGACCTTTTATTAAGACATTGGCAAATACAGATAGAAAATGGTGATACAATGAGCAGTAACTGCGATACCTGCAGCAACTACGTTTATGATGAGGATTATGAATGTTATGTCTGTATGGTGGATTTGGATGAAGACGATATGGCGCGCTTTTTAAGCGGTGGAAATTTTGAATGTTCGTTTTATCAGGCGGATGATGAATACCGGGTAGTAAGAAAGCAGATGTAAGCTGAGTTACAGCATCGCATCTGCTTTTCTTTTTGCCTTGTTTTAGTTTACTTTCTTCAGATTCTTCTGCGCCGTGGAGAGCATTAACTTGATTCTGTTAAGCTGGTTGACCTCGCTGGCGCCGGGGTCATAATCAATCGCCACAATGTTGGAAAGCGGGTAACGCTTTCTGAGTTCCTTGATGACGCCCTTGCCGACCACATGGTTTGGCAGACAGCCAAAGGGCTGTGTGCAGACAATGTTGTTGACGCCGCTGTGGATAAGTTCTACCATTTCCCCGGTTAAAAACCAGCCTTCGCCCGTCTGATTGCCGATATTGACAATCGGTTTGGCATAATCGACCAGACGGTAAATGCTTGTCGGCGGTTCAAAATGTGTGCTTTTTGCCAATGCTTTGGCGGCGCTTTGGCGCAGTCTTTCAATCCCCCAGATGCCAAGTCGGGAGAGGGTTGCGGCTTTTTTCGTTTTGCCCAGATACTCCGCTTTATAAATCTGATTATAGAAGCAGTAGAGGATAAAGTCGATTAAATCGGGAACGACGGCCTCGGCTCCCTCCGCCTCTAAAAGTTCTACGAGATAGTTATTCGCCGCGGGCGCAAATTTTACAAGGATTTCTCCTACGATGCCAACGCGGGGCTTTTGCTCGTCCGTAATCGGGATGGCATCAAAATCCCGCACAATATCGCGGCACATTTTACAGAATGTAAAATAGTTCATATGTTTTTTTGAGACAAACTCACAGCATTTTTTGACCCATTTTTGATGTACGGCATCGACGGAACCGGGCGTTATTTCATAAGGGCGCATCCGGTAGACGCAGCGCATGAAAATATCGCCGAATACGGCGCCGTAAGCGGCGCGTATAAACATATCCGCATTCAGATGAAACCCGGGATTGCTTTCGATACCCGCAAGGTTTAAGGAAATAACCGGAATCTGCGACATACCGGCTTTTTCCAAAGCTCTTCTGATAAAACCGACATAGTTGGTGGCGCGGCAGCCGCCGCCGGTCTGCGTCATGATAATTGCCACTTTGTTAAGGTCGTATCTGCCGGATAAAAGCGCGTCCATTATTTGTCCGACTACCATTAATGATGGATAACACGCGTCATTATTAACATATTTTAAGCCAACGTCTACGGCATGTCTGTTATCGTTGTCAAGCACTTCAAAATGATAACCGCATGCGCAGAAAGCCGCCTGCAGGACGTCAAAGTGAATCGGGGACATCTGCGGGCAGAGAATCGTATAGTCCTTGCGCATTTCTTCCGTAAACGCCACTTTATGGATGGCGCTGGAGTGAATGATACGTTCCTTGTTTTTCGCCTCCCGTACCTTAATGGCGGAAAGAAGAGAGCGGATACGGATTCTTGCCGCGCCTAAATTGTTGACCTCATCAATTTTTAGGCAGGTATAAATTTTATCGGAACCGGACAAAATATCATTAACCTGGTCTGTTGTTACCGCGTCCAGACCGCACCCGAAAGAGTTAAGCTGGATTAAATCCAAATCTTCCCTTGTTTTGACAAAGCTTGCCGCGGCATATAAGCGGGAATGATACATCCACTGGTCCGAAACGATAAGAGGTCTTTCCGGCTTGGCAAGGTGTGAAACAGAGTCCTCCGTCAATACGGCGATATCATAGGAGTTGATTAATTCCGGAATGCCGTGATTGATTTCCGGGTCAATATGGTAAGGACGTCCGGCAAGTACAATACCGCGCTTATGGTTTTTCTCCATATAGGCAAGAGTTTCTTCCCCTTTGGCGCGCATATCGTTTCTTGCGTTTTCAAGTTCTTTCCATGCCGCTTCACAAGCTTGCATAACATCTGTTATTGGAAGAGAATCAAACTCTTTTGTCAAAGTATCCGTTACGGTCTGTAAATCCCTGAAAGACATAAACGGGTTACGGAAAGCAACTTCGCCGCGTCCGATTTCCTCTACGTTATTTTTAATATTTTCCGAATAGGAAGTGACAATCGGGCAGTTATAATGGTCGTTGGCTTCCGGGAACTCGTTGCGTTCATAAAACAGCGCCGGATAGAAAATAAAGTCCACGCCCTGCTTTATCAGCCATGTAATATGGCCGTGCGCCAGTTTCGCCGGATAGCATTCCGATTCGCTGGGAATCGATTCAATACCAAGTTCATAGATATTGCGGTTGGAACTCGGCGAAAGGATGACGCGGTAGCCAAGTTTGGTAAAAAAGGTAAACCAGAACGGATAATCTTCATACATATTTAAGACTCTTGGAATGCCTACCGTGCCTCTTTTGGCTTCATCAACGGGAAGAGGTTCATAAGAAAAGAGGCGTTTTAATTTATAGTCAAATAAGTTCGGCACATTATTTTCTTTCTTTGCCTTGCCAAGCCCTCTTTCACAGCGGTTGCCGGAGATATACTGTCTGCCGCCGGTGAATTTATTAATGGTAAGGCGGCAGTTATTTGTACAGCCCTTGCATTTCGCCATGCTTGTTTCAAATTGCAGCGTATTGATTTTGTCGATGGAAAGCATTGTTGTCTGATAACCGTCGCGGTAATTTTCCCTGGCAATTAACGCCGCGCCAAAAGCGCCCATAATACCGGCAATATCGGGACGTATCGCCTCACAGCCCGCGATTTTTTCAAAACTGCGCAGTACGGCGTCGTTATAGAAAGTACCGCCCTGAACGACAATATTTCTGCCAAGTTCCGAAGCGTCGGAGACCTTAATGACTTTAAAAAGCGCGTTTTTGATAACGGAATAAGCCAGTCCCGCTGAAATATCGGAGACTTCCGCGCCCTCTTTCTGCGCCTGTTTTACCTTGGAATTCATAAATACGGTACAGCGGGTTCCCAAATCAATCGGGTGTGCGGCAAATAACGCTGCGTCCGCAAAATCCTGCACGCTGTAATTGAGGGATTTTGCGAATGTTTCGATAAAAGAGCCGCAGCCGGAGGAGCAGGCCTCGTTGAGCTGTACGCTGTCCACCGTCTGATTCTTGATTTTGATACATTTCATGTCTTGGCCGCCGATATCCAAAATGCAGTCCACATCCGGGTCAAAAAACGCCGCCGCATTGTAGTGGGCAACGGTTTCCACTTCGCCGTCATCTAAAAGAAAAGCCGCTTTCATAAGCGCTTCTCCGTAACCGGTAGAGCAGGAACGCACGATTTTTACGCCGTCCGGTAGAAGAGAATAAATCTCCTGAATTGAGCGGATGGCCGTTTTTAGCGGACTGCCGTCATTGCTGCTGTAGAAAGAATAGAGTAAAGAACCGTCCTCGCTGACAAGAGCCACCTTGGTCGTTGTGCTTCCGGCGTCAATGCCAAGAAAGCAGTTTCCCTGATAAGAAGCCAAATCGGCAGTCTTTACATGGTGTGTGGAATGCCGTTTCGTGAAATCTTCATATTCTTTTGAAGAAGCGAATAACGGTTCCATACGCTCCACTTCAAATTCCATTTTGATATCGGAGGAAAGTTTTTCCACCATTTCCTGCATAGAATAACAGGTGTCTTCTTTTGCGTTTAATGCAGAACCGATAGCGGCGAACAAATGCGAATTTTCCGTGTCGATAATATGTTCGTCATCCAGTTTTAACGTACGGATAAAAGACTGTTTTAACTCGGAGAGAAAATGAAGCGGTCCTCCGAGAAAGGCGACATGTCCGCGAATAGGCTTGCCGCAGGCAAGTCCGCTGATGGTCTGGTTGACAACCGCCTGAAAAATGGAGGCGGACAAATCTTCCTTGGTCGCGCCCTCATTGATAAGGGGCTGGATATCGGATTTGGCGAATACGCCGCATCTTGCCGCAATCGTATAAAGAGAATGATAATTTTTGGCGTATTCGTTTAAGCCCGAGGCGTCGGTCTGTAATAAGGACGCCATCTGGTCGATAAAAGAACCGGTACCGCCGGCGCAGATACCGTTCATACGCTGTTCCACGTTGCCGCCCTCAAAATAGATGATTTTGGCGTCCTCGCCGCCAAGTTCGATAGCGACGTCCGTCACCGGGGCAAGTTCCTGTAAGGAGGTGGATACTGCGATAACTTCCTGTACAAACGGAACCTGTAAATGATTGGCAAGCGTAAGGCCGCCCGAACCGGTAATCATCGGGTGCAGGGTAATATCGCCAAGCTTTCTATACGCACTTTGTAATAAATCGGATAATGTCTCCCGGATATTGGCAAAGTGCCTTTGATAGTCGGAAAAAAGAATCCGGTGTTTTTCATCCAGAATCGCTATTTTGACCGTAGTAGACCCAATATCAATACCGAGAGTATATTGCATCTGATTCATTTTATGTTCACTCCTTTAAGTTCCTTTATATGTGTCGGATATGATTATCATAACAGACGCAGCCCGACAAATACATGTAAAATCTTTCCTTATTAAATGTATTTTGACATGCTAAGTCATTATACGACAGTCGTTTTAAAAAAGCAATCAACTCTTCCTTAGAATTTATGAAGTTTTTAAAAGAGAAATATTAAATTTTTATGATTTTCATTTATTTCGCATGTGCGGCGTTTACTTTTAAAAAAAGGAATGATAGAATATATTCAACTTATTACTATAAAATGCAGGCTTAGGAGGAGAGCATGTTAAATAACATGAGTTCATTTGAAAGAAAATATGGAAAATATGCAATCAAAAACCTGTCGTTTGTGCTGGTTATCTGTTATGCGATAGGCTATGTTTTGGAATTTATGGCGCCGCAGGTAGTGTTATACTATATGACGTTAAATCCGTATGCCATTTTACACGGACAGGTATGGCGGCTGATATCATGGATTTTTATTCCGCCGAGCGGCTCTAATATCTTTTTTACGCTGTTAATGCTATATTTTTATTGTTCCATCGGTACGACGTTAGAAAGAACATGGGGGGCTTACCGATATAATGTCTATATTTTTTCGGGTATTCTATTTACGATTGCCGGAAGCTTTTTATTTATGGCCTTTTCCTATCTGTATCCCGGCTCCCTTATCACAATCGACGGCGTTGCGATTACCGGAGAGTATCTGGCGGGCGCGGGAAGCACGGCGTATCAGTATTACTTTTTACAGACGTCGATATTTTTCAGTACCTATTATATCAATATGTCGATTTTTCTGGCGTTTGCGGCGACGTTCCCGGATGTGTCCGTGTTATTGATGTTTATTATCCCGATTAAGGTGAAGTGGCTCGGCATTATTTACGGCATTATGCTTGTGTTCTCGTTTTTAAGCGGGGATGTCTGTACGAAGTTTGCGATTGCGGCGTCGCTAATGAATTTTATCGTATTCTTTTTAAGGTCTCGGAACATGATGCACTTAAATCCGAAGCAGATACACAGACGGCAGGAATTTAAGCGGGATATCAGACGAAACAGCGGCGGCATTACGAAACATAAGTGCGCTATCTGCGGCAGGACGGAAGTGGACAGTCCGGAGATGCAGTTTCGGTTCTGCTCGAAATGTGATGGAAACTATGAGTATTGCGAGGAACATCTGTATACGCATATGCACGTAAAAAGGGAATAAAGTGTTTCTAAGACCACAAAATACATGGTCTAAGAAACACTAAGTTATTCCCCGAAGAATCACTTTGTGATTCTTCATATGGGGCGATTCTTTTCGATGGTGAAGATGATGCTGAAAGCGGTGAAATTGTGAGAGGTATGGAGTAATTTATGAATCGTGAAGTACAATTTGCACAGACGTTGGAGAAGGTCAGGCTGAAAGCGAAAGAGCAGGGCGGCTGCATATCGGAAGAACAGGTGAAAGAAGCTTTTTTAGAGCTTTCACTGACTGGGGAACAGCTTGCTATGGTGTTTGATTATTTAAAGCAGCATAGAATCGGCGTCGGGGAGCCGGTCAATCCGGATGATTATTTAAGCGCAGACGAGGTTGATTATCTGGATGCTTATTTAGAGCAGTTAAACGCGCTTCCCGAAGTTTCGGAGGGGGAAAAAGAGGCAATTACGCTTTCCGCCATGGCGGGGGATAGCGATGCGCAAAATAAGTTGATTCAGATTTTTCTGCCGCAGGTGGCGGAGATTGCGAAACTGTATGCCGGACAGGGCGTGTTTTTGGAGGATTTAATCGGCGAGGGCAATATCGCTCTTGCCGTAGGCGTCACAATGTTAGGTGCTTTGGAGCATCCTTTAGAAGCGCAGGGAATGTTGGGAAAGATGATAATGGACGCCATGGAAGATTTGATTGCGGAGGAGGCCAAAGAAGCGGGGAAAGATAAACAGCTTGCCGATAAGGTCAATAAAGTGGCGGATAAGGCCAACGAACTGGCGCGGGATTTACAGCGCAAAGTAACGGTGGATGAGTTGATGCAGGAGACGGGTTTTAGCAGAAAGTCCATTTTGGACGCCGTACGCATCAGCGGGGATAAGATTGAGTCCATCCTTTCTACAAATGACGGGAGAATATAAGGATAATGGAATATCAGAATAATGATTTTAAGTATTTTATGCAGGATATCGGCAATCTCTATATCGGCGCGCGCTATAACTATGAGGAACTGATGGCGCATGAGATGATTCCTTTTAAATTCAAGAGCATTATAGAACATTATATTATGAAAGACACGCAGGCTGACACGACATTGGAGAGCCAGTTTTATTACATGACACGCGATATGTTTTCTTATAAAACATACATGCAGCTAAAGGCGAAAGTGAAAGTATGTCTGCTTGTGGAAAAGAAACCGTTGTTTGGCGAAAAAAAGGCGGTATATCGCAATCAGGCGTTTACTCTGGAGGAGTTTGTACAGATGAATCTGGCCCGTAAAAAGGCGTGCGGCATTACCATACAGGAAATTGTCCTTTCAAAACTGGCGCTTATGTCGTTTAACGTATAAAAAAGTCGAATCATCATTATCAGCGCGATAACTTACAATTTATTTAACGCATAATACGCTTGCTTTTGACTTTTTTTTCTGCTAAACTGACATTGTTACACAAAATTAGGTAAAATTCCCCTTTTACACTGAACAGGTAGAAAATGCTATATCTTTTTACCTGTTCTTTTATTTAGTATTGGACTTTACTAATTTTTGGGGTAAGTGATATACTAAGGAAAGTATGGAAATAGAAAAGAGTCAAAAACGGAAAGGTATGGTAGAAGATGCAGGTAGAACAATTACAGACATATACATTGCTGGAAAAAAGAGAGATAAAAGAATTGGACTCCGTAGGATATTTAATGAAGCACAATAAGACAGGCGCAAGGGTAGTGTTAATGTCTAATGATGATAATAACAAGGTGTTCTGCATCGGATTCAGAACACCGCCCAAAGACAGTACGGGCGTAGCACACATCATAGAACACACCGTGCTTTGCGGTTCCGATAAATTTCCGGTCAAAGACCCTTTTATTGAATTATCGAAAGGGTCGCTTAATACGTTTTTAAATGCCATGACCTATCCGGATAAGACGGTATATCCGGTGGCAAGCTGCCATGACAAGGATTTTAGGAACCTGATGGACGTTTATTTAGACGCCGTTTTTCATCCCAATATCTATCATGAGGAAAAAATCTTTAAGCAGGAGGGCTGGCACTATGAAATGGAGAGTGCAGATGATGAACTGACGATTAACGGCGTTGTCTATAATGAGATGAAAGGAGCTTTTTCTTCTCCCGACGACATGCTTATCAGAGAAATTATGAACTCTTTATATCCGCATACTTCCTATGCGGTGGAATCGGGCGGAGACCCGGATGTGATTCCCGAACTGACCTATGAGGACTTTCTGGCGTTCCATACAAAGTATTATCATCCGTCCAACAGTTATATTTATTTGTATGGCGATATGGATATGGCCGAGAATCTTACATTCATAGATGAAAACTATTTATCTCATTATGATAGGCTGAATGTGGATTCCGCCTTACAAACGCAAAAACCTTTTGACAATATTGTTACCGTTTATAAAAAATATCCGATTATGGAGAGCGAATCGGAAAAGGACAATACGTATCTTTCTTATAATATTTCTTTAGGAGACAGTTCGGATAAAGAACGTTATGTTGCCTATCAGATATTTGATTATGTATTGTGTTCGGCGCCCGGCGCACCTTTAAAACAGGCCTTGATTGATAAGGGCATTGGAAAAGATATTTACAGTATATACGACAGCAGCCTGAAACAGCCCTATTTTTCCATAGTGGCTAAAAATGCCAATAAGGAGCAGCTTTCGGAATTTACGGAAACGATAGAAGAAAATTTACGGAAACTGGCCGGGGAAGGAATCAATAAAGATGCGCTGCGTGCAGGTCTTAACTATTATGAGTTTCGGTTCAGGGAAGCGGATTTCGGTTCCTATCCGAAAGGATTGATGTATGGTTTGCAGATGTTTGACAGTTGGCTTTATGATGATGAGAAACCTTTTATTCATCTGGAAGCCGAAGAAACTTATAAAAAATTGAAAAAAGCCATTGACAGCGATTATTACGAGAAACTGCTTAGAGATTATCTGATTGATAATAACCATAAGACAATAGTGGTGGTAGAGCCCGTAAAAGGACTGACAGGCCAAAAAGACAGGGAGTTGGAGGAGAAGCTTGCAAAGATAAAGGCAGGGATGGCAAAAGAGAAAGTGGAAGAGATTGTTGCGCAGACAAAAGAACTGAAACGCTATCAGGAAGAGCCGGACAAAAAAGAAGATTTGGAGAAAATTCCGTTATTGACCAGAGCGGATATGAAAAAAGAAGCGGCAAAGTATGTCAACGAGGAAAAAAAGATTGGCAATACGGTTTTGCTCTATCATAATCTTTCCACGAATGGTATCGGTTATCTGCGGTTTATGTTTGATTTGCGAAATGTGCCAAAACAGTTGTTTCCGTATGTTGGCCTGTTAAAGTCCATTCTTGGGCTGATAGGCACGAAAAACTATACTTATGGGGAATTATTTAACGAAATCAATATACAGACGGGTGGTATCGCACCGGTTGCCAATACGTATATAGATGCCAGACAGATGGAAGATTATGCGGTGACGTTAGAAATTAAAGTAAAAGTGTTTTATGAGAATCTGGAACAGGCGTTTAAACTGGTGGAGGAGATAGTGATGTCATCCCGTTTCGACGATACGAAACGCCTGCGGGAGTTAGTAGCGGAGTTAAAATCCCAGAAACAGGCGGGTATGATGTCGGCCGGACATTCGTTTGCGCTGGTGCGCGCGTTATCCTATATTTCCAAAACCGCCGCGATTTCCGATAAGATAAGCGGACTGCCGTTTTACAGGCTGTTAGAAGAATTGGAACGTGATTTTGAGAGCCATAAAGAAGAATTGTCACAGAGATTAAGTCAGCTTGCCGTCTGTATTTTCAGGCCGGAAAACCTGATGGTTGATTATACGGCGCAGACACAAGGATTGCAAAATATAGAAGCTTTAATCACTACGTTTCGTGACAGCCTGCATAGGGAGCCGATTGCGGATGGGGGAGATGAACCGGTATTAGAGCATAAAAACGAGGGATTCATGTCGTCCGCCCAGATACAGTATGTATGCAGAGCCGGTAATTTTCGTGAGCAGGGGCTTTCTTATACGGGCGCGCTAAGGGTATTAAAAGTTATCATGGGCTATGATTATTTGTGGACGCAGGTGCGTGTTAAAGGCGGCGCTTACGGGTGTTGGTGTAGTTTTGGAAAATCGGGCGAGAGTTATTTTGTTTCCTACAGGGACCCGAATCTGGAAAAAACGATAGAAATCTATGAACAGGCCGCGGATTATATCAGGAATTTTGATGCGGACGAGCGGACGATGACGCAATATATCATCGGCGCGGTCAGCGAACTGGATATGCCAATGACGCCTGCGGCTAAGGGAGCGTATTCTTTGGCAGGCTATATGACGCACTATACGGACGAACAGGTACAGAAAGAGCGGGATGAACTGCTTGCCGCCATGCCGCAGACCATCAGAGGGCTTGCGGAATATATCAGGGCGTTTATGGAAAACGACTGCCTGTGCGTTGTAGGAAATGAGGAAAAAATTAAACAGCAGAAAGCTTTGTTTGGAGAGACGGATTATCTGTTCCACTAAAAGGTTGAAAGAATAAAGGGAGAGGTATTATTATGAAAAAGAGAAGTTTTCATGTGATTGCGGCTATTATAATATCGTGTGTTATATTATCGGGATGCGGCAGCAGCGGGAAGTTATCGGAAGGAGCGGGAAATACTACGGCATATGATGCGGGCGGCGTTTATGCTACGGCGGATACCGCGGCGGCTGAAGAAGTCTATGAAAGTGAAATGTCTACGTCGGACCAAGCAAAGGCGGAACTGTTAGAGGAAAATACGCAGGCCGCGGAGCGGAAATTGATTAAGACGGTAGATTTATCCGTCGAGACGGAAGAGTATGACGCGCTGCTTGCCAATTTGGAACAGCGGATTGCAGGACTTGGCGGTTATATTGAATATCAGAACCAATATAACGGGAGTTATTATTCCGGTTATCAGGATACGCGAAACGCTTATATGCAGATTCGTATTCCGGCAGGGCATATGGATGAGTTTATTCTAAACGTAGGGGAATGGACGAATATCAGGGATAAGGAAGAGCGGGTAGAGGATGTTACGCTGCGCTATGTCGATTTAGAGAGCCATAAAAAGGCGCTTACAACCGAACAGGACAGGCTTTTGGAACTGTTAGAGAAAGCGGAGTCAGTGGAGGATATCATTACGATTGAACAGCGTCTTTCCGACGTCCGTTACGAGTTAGAAAGCATGGAGTCACAACTTCGGACGTTGAATAACCAGATTGATTACAGTACGATTAATTTAAACATTCAGGAAGTGAGAAGGCTCACGCCGACAGAAGAAAAAACGGTTTGGGATAAAATGAGAAACGGTTTTGTACAGACAATTTATAATATCGGAGACGATATCGAGTCCGGATTTATATGGTTTGTTATCAATATCCCTTATTTTGTTATCTGGATTGTGGTTATCGTCATTGTACTGGTTCTATGGCGGATAGGGAAAAAAGCATGGCATGGTCGGAAAGTGGATAAGATAAATCCTAATCCGGACGGGGATGAAAGGAAAGACGATAGCAAAGACGGGGAATAGGGAAAAAGGAAAAATATAACTATGGAGAATGCAGAATATAAAGCGGGATTTGCCACACTGATTGGCAGACCGAACGTAGGAAAGTCCACTTTGATGAATCAGTTGATTGGACAGAAGATAGCGATTACTTCCAGTAAGCCGCAGACAACCAGAAACCGGATTCAGACGGTATATACGTCGGACGAAGGGCAGATTGTTTTTCTGGATACGCCGGGTATCCATAAGGCCAAAAATAAACTTGGCGACTACATGGTAAACGTGGCGCAGCGCACCATGGCGGATGTTGACGTTATTTTATGGCTGGTGGAGCCGACAACCTATATTGGGGCGGGCGAGCAGCATATTATTGAGGAACTGAAAAAAACAAAAACACCTGTTATATTAGTAATCAATAAAATTGACACGGTCAAAAAAGAAGAGATTCTTCTTTTTATTGATACATACAGAAAGCAGATGGATTTTGCGGAAATCGTTCCGGTATCGGCGTTAAAGGGAGATGGCACGGAGGATTTGCTGTCCTGTATCATGAAATATCTCCCCTGCGGACATCCTTTTTATGATGAAGATACGGTAACCGACCAGCCAATCCGTCAGATTGCGGCGGAACTTGTCCGTGAAAAGGCGCTCAGATGCTTGGAAGATGAGATACCGCATGGCATTGCCGTGACGATAGAGTCCATGCACAGAAGGAAGCATATTATGGATATCGAGGCGACCATTATCTGCGAAAGGGATTCCCATAAGGGTATCATCATTGGAAAACAGGGACAGATGCTTAAAAAAATAGGCTCGCAGGCAAGACCGGAAATGGAAGATTTGGTGGGATGCCAGGTGAATTTAAAGCTCTGGGTCAAGGTAAAGAAAGACTGGCGCGACAGTGATTTTCTTCTGAAAAATTTCGGATATAATCCGAAGGATGCCGAATAGAAAAAACAAAAAAAGCAAACCCTAATACTACAATCATATAGTTGATTAGGGGGCTTAAGATGAAGGAGATAAATTACTGGAACAGATTTCTTATGACGGGAAGCGTAAGTGATTTTCTATCATATAGAAACGCTCTACAGGATGTTAAATGCGGCGAAGTACAAGACGATACCGAAAAAGACAGGTCAGGTGGTCAAAGCCATGCAGGAGTTTACAGAGATTACGGGGATGATTCTAAAAGCGGAACCCATGGGTGAATATGATAGAAGAGTCGTGATTTTAACGAAAGAAAAAGGAAAGATTTCGGCATTTGCCAAAGGCGCAAGGAAACAAAACAGCAGGCTGCTTGCCGCGACCAATCCTTTTTCTTTCGGTACTTTCAAACTCTATGTCGGGAGAAGCTCTTATAATCTGGTAGATGCGGATATCAGTAATTATTTTGAAGGACTGCGCCATGATTTTGAGGCCGCCTATTATGGCATGTATTTTCTGGAGGTAATCGATTATTATACAAGGGAAAATAATGATGATAAGGAAATGCTGAAACTGTTATATCAATCGCTGCGGGCGCTTATGCACGAAAAATTTCCCAACAGGCTGGTCCGGTACATATTTGAAATGAAGGCAATGGTCTTAAACGGTGAATTTCCCGGTATGCCCAGGGGTGGCAGTTATGAAGAATCCACCGATTATGCGGTTCATTACATTATGACTTCCTCTATAGAAAAATTATATACCTTTACGGTTACGGACAGTGTGTTGGCACAGTTAAAAGAGATTGCGGATGATTATAGAATGCGATATGTGGATAAGACTTTTAAGAGCCTGGAAATAGTAGACGGCCTGTAAAGTGAAAGATGTATGTTGAAAATCAGGCTTAAGTCGGATATAATAACAGAAGTGTCTTCGAGGAGGGAAATTTATGCGAAAGTGGAAAAAATTGATATTTGTCATGACAGCCGCGTTTTTTCTGGCCGGCTGCGGCAGTGTGGGCGTTCCTGATATGAACACGATTTCTGTTATGAAAGACGGAAAGATTACGCAGACAATAGTAGACGGGTTTGAAAGAAATTATTATAATCCGGAAGAACTCGAGCAGATGGCTAAAGAGAAAATAGCCCGTTATAGCGACAGTGAAGAAGCCATTGTCTGTGAGTCGGTGGAATCAAGCGGCGATAAGATTATTGTGAAAATGGTTTATCAAAGCGGCACGGAGTATACAAATTATAATAACAGGGAACTGTTCTGCGGAACGGTCGGTGAGGCATTTGAAAAAGGTTATTCCCTTAAAGATATCGTCGGAGAGGATGGAGAGGTTATCAGCGACGAGGAGCTTTCGGCTATCAGGGAGAACCATGTTGTTATCGTGCAGACAAAAGCTTTGGAACAACTCGACGTCAACGTATATGATAAAATTTTATATACCAGCGAAAATGTAATGCGCCCCGGTAAGAGAGATGCGCTGATAGTAACGGGAGAAGATGAGGAAATACTTTCCTGTATTGTATTTCAATAACAGGTTTTATTATATTGATAAATCATAAAGGAGCAGATGAGATGATGGAAAAGACAATGGAGAAGATTGTAGCGTTGGCAAAGTCAAGAGGATTTGTATATCCGGGTTCGGAAATTTATGGAGGTTTGGCCAATACATGGGATTTCGGCAATCTTGGCGTAGAACTTAAAAATAATATTAAAAAGGCCTGGTGGCAGAAATTTGTTATGGAAAGCCCATATAATGTCGGCGTGGACTGTGCCATTTTGATGAATCCCCAGACATGGGTTGCCTCCGGGCATTTGGGAAGTTTTTCCGATCCGTTAATGGATTGTAAAGAATGTCATGAACGTTTTCGCGCTGACCAGATGATTGAGAACTATGCAAAAGAAAAGGGAATAACATTGGAAAGTTCCATAGACGGCTGGAGCCAGGAGCAGATGAAAGCATTTATTGAAGAACATCAGGTTCCCTGCCCGACTTGCGGCAAACATAATTTTACGGATATCAGAGAGTTTAATCTGATGTTTAAGACCTTTCAGGGCGTTACGGAAGACGCCAAGAATACGGTATACTTAAGACCGGAAACCGCGCAGGGTATTTTCGTAAACTTTAAAAATGTACAGAGGACATCCCGCAAAAAGATTCCTTTCGGTATCTGCCAGGTAGGAAAATCTTTTAGAAACGAAATTACGCCGGGAAACTTTATTTTCCGTGTCCGGGAGTTTGAGCAGATGGAAATGGAGTTTTTCTGTGAACCGGACACAGACTTGGAGTGGTTTGCATACTGGAAAAAATATTGTATCGACTTTTTAAAGAGCCTTGGCATGAAAGAGGAGGAAATGAGAGTCCGTGACCATGAAAAGGAAGAATTGTCGTTTTATTCCAAAGCGACGACGGATATTGAATTTTTGTTTCCTTTCGGCTGGGGTGAGTTGTGGGGAATTGCAGATAGGACCGATTATGATTTGACGCAGCATCAGAATGTATCCAAACAGGATATGAGTTATTTTGATGATGAAAAGCAGCAGAAATATATTCCTTATGTAATTGAACCCTCGTTGGGCGTGGAGCGTCTTTTTTTAGCCGTGCTTTGCGGCGCTTATGACGAGGAGGAAATCGGAGAGGGGGATATGCGTACCGTGCTGCATTTTCATCCCGCGCTTGCACCCGTGAAAATCGGCGTACTGCCGTTATCTAAGAAATTAAATGAGGGAGCGGAAAAGATTTATACGCAGTTATCCAAAAAATATAACTGCGAATATGACGACAGAGGAAATATCGGCAAGCGATACAGACGGCAGGATGAAATCGGCAC
>JAMPCN010000052.1 GCA_023666125.1 Bacillus sp. (in: firmicutes)
GAAACAAATAGCCGTGTGAAAAATCAGCACATCAGTGTGATTTTTCACACTAATCCTCCAGCCATTTCATAAATCTGTTTAAGTTCTCACTAATCCATGAATTGGAAAGACTGCTCTGATTCTGCAGGTTTGCAAAAAAGGACTGGAAATCATTATAGTTTACGCTCTTGAAAGTATCAGGCAGTTTTGTTTTTTCAACACTTTCTTTCCACTTCGCATAATCACTGTCTGTTTTAGTATCAGAAGAAGCGTTTAATATTTTTTTTGCAGCTTTCGTGTACAATTCTATAAACTTAGCGGCATGGCTCTCCCCGTCCTTGTGGTTTATGATACTTTGATTTAATTCGTTTATCTGATGATACAAATCAGTATCATTTGCTTTCAGCCAGTTCTCCATATCCACATAGCTGCCCAGTGCACCAGCCATACGCACCTGCCCCTCTTGTGTATTGTAAACTACCTTGCCGCCATCCGAAACAGAACCGCTCATACCGTATTTTGCAATCGTTTCCATTGCCGATATATAATCGGCTGCGTGGGCTTCATCAAGGTGATTTTGAGCCAAATATTTTGCCGTTTCCAACCCGAAAGCAATCATATCCTGTCTTTCCTGCTCTGACATTCCCGTTGTATTACTTGGCATCAGGTAATTTGAGATAATCCCCATTGTGGAACTGATTACACTGTCACTTGCTCCCGCAAGGCTGTTATATAACTTTTCGTTTGTTTCATAATTGGGGATTACAATTCTATGCGTATTTTCAAGCTGTACTATCTCCGCCTGAAAAGCAGCGTCTTTTGCTTCTTTCGCCGCTAATTCTTCCGCCGTCATTTCCCTGCCGGACATCATTTTTTTACTCTCGACAAGCGCCGCAAGACCATCGCCGGAAAACTCTACTATGACATTCTCTCCATATTGTGCGGAAATGTCATTTAATACTTTCATGGTTTCCTCTTTCGACATTTTATCCATGACCTTGTTGCCATGTTCGTCCGTGGTGTTAAACTGATATTTTACTAAAGTATCTTTTTTCGCCGCTGTATTAGAACCATAGCTTTTTAGCTGCTCCGTGCCTATGTAAAATTGACTGTAATCCTGATTAATATTGATTGCCATTGTATTATCCTCCGTTGTTACCAATATTTTTAATAGCAATGAGTTGCCAATTTATATCTTATACATTCATATCAAATTTAGGATAATAAGCATCCTCCATTTTTTCTTTCTGCATCATTGTCTTTGCATCCAATTCAGATTCAGCTTTCACATATTTGACAAAAATTTCCTGCTCTGTTGTTTCCAACACAGAAATTTTCTCTGTACCACCATTCAGCTTTTCAACCTGCTCTGCTGTTTCCTCTTTCTCTTCCTTTGCTTTTTCTTCTTCCTCTTTCTTCTCTTTCTGTTTTTCCAACTGTTCGTCAATGTTCTTCTTCATTCTCTCTGCATTGGTCATACCTGTTTCCGTTACGGAATATACGGTACTCTGTATGCTGCCGTCTTTGTTGACCATCCATGTCTGCTGATAATAAGTTACTGTTCCACCCAAAGCCTTATTTTGTGCTGAAAGCTGCTCATATCCCTGCTTTTCAAGTTCCGGAATTTTTTTCAAAAAATCTTCCAGTTCTTTTGCTTTTGCAGAATTGCCCGAACATTTCTTTAAATACGCACTGGATATTGTAACATTCCCACTTGACATACAGTCATAATTCTTCTGTAAATAAGAATAATAGTCTGATACGCTGTCTGTTCCGGCTTTCTTCGCATTCCCAGTCTGCGCAGACGCGGCTTCCTGCATTTCTGCTTTCTTTGCCGTTTCCTTTTTTTGCGCGGCATATGTACTCTCATATACATTACTGTAACTACTTTCAATTCCTGTAATTGCCATAATCTTATCCTCCTTGATAATTTACTGTTTTATCTAACTAATTGAGAAACTCACTGCGAAAATCACATATACCTTGGTATATAATTTCCAAACTGATTGTTAATCCCGCTTAAAAGCGAATATTGTCTTGTAAATACCGAAAAACTACTCAAAAACCGCCTATGATTCTGATACTCATTCTCTGCTTTGAAATTGCCGCTTAACAAATCATTCACATTAAAAATCTGCCCTTTTAGGCTTCCTGTCCGGGATATCGAAAACGAAATATCTATATTTTCCTGGCGGTCATTCCATGAAACCCATAAATTACCATGGAAAGAGTTTTGTTTAAAGAAAAACTTGAAATTCTCCGGCGGCACAAGCGATTCATCTTCCATACTGGCTCTGCCCGCCTGATTCCTATAGGAAATATTCCACATACTGTTAAAATCAAATCCCCCATCTATTGTATAGACGGAATTTCTTTCTATTTCTTCCGTATCAATGGCAGGAATCCCCCATTTATCCGTCATATTTTGTGCCGCTCTCTGCAGTATCTCTTTTGTTTCCTCGCATTGATAATAGTAATCAGAATTATAATAAGCCCAATCGTCTGTTCTGCCGCCGTATGTTCCATTTACGGCTAATCCCTCATTATAATTTGCATTTTGTGCTGCAATAGCGTTCTTTTTCGCGAATATTTCATATATCTGACTTACAATCTGTTTATTATCTTCTTCATTTACACCTGTTGTCTGGCGCATCTGTGTCCGATAAATGCGCATAGAAGTACAGCATTCTGCAAAATAATCTTCCACATCGCTCTGGCTGATTTTTCCTGCATAATAATCTGTCATGCAGTTATAGATTTCTTTTTGCATATCATATCCAAATTGGTCTGCAAACACACTTGCAGGCACTCCTGTTACCTGCTTATTTATGTTATTATAATTTTCCGACGGGATAGCCGACATAATAGTAAACTGCGTAATGCCCTTAATTTCAACACTATCCTGCGCTTTTACCCTTAAAGCTTCCCAATCAATCGAAGCACCGTTTTGATATTTTCTTTGAAGTTCTGCTATCTGTTCTTGTGAAATAGGGTAAATACTCTTCCCGCTGCCTGTGATTAACACAATTTCGTCCTCCTGTTATCATAAAACTACAAGCTAATTGTTTTCTTCTGTTGTTACCAATGCTTTCCCATCATATCTGACAAAATGCTTACTGCTGTTCCTTTTTTGTAGCCTATACTTTCAAAAGCCTCCAAAAACTTTTCTTTAGCCTGTTTCATGATTTCTACTGCGGTTTTCTGATATTGTATATCAGGCATTTGAATCTTATTTCGTGTTTTCACTTCGCTTTGAGGGCTGTTTCTACGGAAATACCATGAACTGTCCGGATTTTCAAATACTTTATTGGTTTGCCTGCAGGTAATATATCCCTCTAGATTTGCCAGCCTCATCTGAAAGGCTTCGTCCAATCCGGCTAAATCTTCGTCAAGTGTCAATGCCCTTTTCCCCGTAAGTTCATAGGAAACTTCACGCTTTCCATTTTCATGCTCTTTTACGATTTCATTATAACGGGTTTCGTATGTATCCATGATGGATTTCATTACATCTTCGGCATTATAATTTCCATCTTTTAACGTCAGGCTGCTAATATCCCGCATCGCTGTATAATGTTCCCAAGCAGCTTCGTTTGTATTTTTTATAGTCATTTCTTTAGCATTTGTGTAATCTGATACGGATTCAAATCTGCTTGTCATTTCTCGCAGCGCATTTTTCCCCATATCAGAAATAGAAAGATTTACAGGCTGCCCCACCGTCTTTGAAATTGTTTCCTTAACAGGTTTTTTCTGCTGCGCATAATTTGTAACTGTTTCTAAATAATGATAATTTTGTCCTATTCCGCTAACACTCATTTTCCATTTCTCCATTGTTACCATATTTTTTTATGACGGTTCTTATCTTAATGACTCGGATAAATAATGTCGGTTGATGTAAATGTATCATCAGCAGAAACATTGATATGCCCGTTACTGTCTATGGCATATTCATTGCCAAAAACCGAAAACATATCACCCTCTTTGAAACCCGCTTCTATCCAGTTCATCTTGTTTAACTGCGCAATTTCCTTATCAACATCCATTATGCAGCCGGACTTTTGCAGTATATAGTTATGCTTTCCGGCTCCTGCGTCTATGGAAAAAAAGCCTGTGGTAATCCCGACTTTCTCACAGGTCGATAAAATATCTTCCCTGTCATATCCCCACAAATCTTTTCCCTGCGCCAGACACGTTAAAATATTGCCCGCTTTTCGCATTTCCCATTTGTAATTTGTTCCTTTTTGATTGGTATTCTCCGCCAATAATGACTCCGAAGCCGCCCAGCCTATCTTCCCGTTGTTTACAGTCCATGCGTATCTGCTTCCGCTTGATGTTGTCCACGAATAATAGCTTTTATTATGCAAAACCAGAGAATTATTTACCGCATGGATGCCTGACAGGGAACCTGCGTTCATCTTCGGCACTGCATAATTTGGCACTACCTGGCTGCTTCCATTATAAGTAAAAGAAATGACTCCATACTCTTTAAAATTGGGATTATATCCGCAGGAAACATTCTCTCCAAAGTTAATTGCATCCAAAATAGGGCCGGAATTATGATAATTTGCAAAATAATAGGATAACTCGCTTGCCGATACATTTGCGCCTTTATCTATCAGCGCGGCTATGTTTTCTCTTGAAAAATTTTTTGCACTATCAGAAATGCTGAAATTATCCCGCCTTTTTCTGCCCGTTTCTGATAATAGCTTAACTGCCTGCTGCTGCCTTGCTATTTTAGCTTCTAACCTGGAATGAAGCGGCGACCGGCTCACTTCATTTATTCCTGTCATATTTGTTCTCATTATCTTTCCTCCACTCCGAAACGTCACAAATTCGTTACGCCTTTCTATCAAAACCTGCTCCCGCCGGCGCAGATGCACCCGCAGACACGGCAATAAGATTCTGCGTAACAGCTTTTACATCCGTACCCGTCACACATACGCTATATTCACCCATTTCCAGCCTTTCTTCTTTGGCTGTTTTCTTCTCTGCGCGTCTCTTAGCCGCTTTGTCTTTATCTGACTTTTTCTCTGCACGCTTTTGAAGCGCCTTTTCTTCCTCCGCCCTTTTTTCTGCACGCCTTTTAGCCGCCTTTTCTTCTGCGGCTTTCTCCTCCTGCGCCTTTCTCTTCGCATTTTCTTTGGCTATTTTTCCGTCCGGGTCATTGGTACAGCTGCTTATAGCTGTGATATTTCCATTGTCATCAATATAATAAGCTGCATATGTGCAAACCGGACTGCCGGGCATCATCCTGGTATAACCTACAAGGGATTTGACGCAATCGGGAATAGCCGCCAGATTTTCTTCCAAATATTTCGCTTTTTCCGGGTCGTTCATACACTTTTGCAAAAAGGCGCTCGATACCGATACCGTTGTCGGAACGCCCTGCATGGAAGTAGTTCCCGTATTCATATAGCTGTATTTACCCTGTAAATACCTGGAATAGTCGTTTACATTTGTATAGCCTGTCTTTATCTGCGCTGCTTTAGTTACGCCGGGCGTTGAAGTTTTCAGTTCCACCGTGCTTGTTGTCACGCCGCTTTCTTTTGTGCTACCCGTACTTTTTACCGTATTTGCGTCATTTGCATTATTTATGCTATTTGTTGTATAGTTATGTAAACCAGTGGTAATCTCCATTGACATATCAAACATCTTCCCTTTCTGTTATGAAAATAGTTTCTACTTGTTATATCGCCATTTTGCGCAAATTTTTCATAGATTTGTCATGAATGACTTTATTTTGGGTATGAAATCATTGGATATATTGAATAGCGATTGATGCAGCATGAGAAAAAATTGACAAAATATAATGAGAGAGTTTCAAGTGATATAAAACTCAAAACTCTCTCTACATATCTAATCTTCTTTATTGTAGATAATTGCATGATTACGGTAAATTAGATATTTAAAATTTCTAACCACGCATCACCGTCCATGCCGATCTTTTCATCTTCCGTTTTATCCAGTGAAATAAGCAGTAACCTGTCATATTCTCCATTCCGGTCACTGTCAAATTTTATCTGCACATACCGATTCCCTACATAATAAGCCGTACCGCCGCCCTCCAGCAATTCATAAGACGCTTTCGCCGCGCCATTTGCAGACAGCGCCTCGGCTAATTCCGCAACCGGCATTTCTGTCGTAATGCCATCCAGTAAATCGCCAATAGATCCTTGTATACGAATCGGTATATCATCATCTGACAATACCGCTCCTGCAATATCTTCGTCATATTCTCCCACATATATGATGCAGAGCGAGGAATCAGGAATTTCTCCAATAAATCGGTCTCCATGATAAAACTCGGCTTCATTTCCCGTGCGCTCCTTAAATTCATGATAAGGCATTATGCCATACTCTTCTGCCTCTTTTACGATGTGAACAGCCATTTTTTCACTGTCGTTTTTCCCACAGGCAGATAGCAGGATTCCTATACTCAATACAACCGATATCCATTTACGCCGCATATTCTACAACCGCCACCTCCGTCAATGCGTCTTTTCCAACACAACCTATTGCAATAATGCAGAAAATCAACAGATAAAGTCAGCATTTGTTAGACTTTTCATGGGTTCTCCCCATTTTCCGAGATATCTTCCATCAATAGAAGAATACGTATTCTCGCCCGAAGATAATACCGGAGCAGCCTGTATCAATCTTTCCGTAAAAGGAACCTCTGCATCCAATAGTTTTTCATCCTTAGTTACATTGCGAATTAAACAAAGAAAAACATCTGAGTCATCTCCCATAGGAATTATCTTCTTTACTTCCAATTCATAACTGACAGGACTTTCTGCAATGGTCGGCACATCCAACACTTGTCCCCACTCTACGGTAGGCAGATACTTCATCTTATCGGGTGTACTTCTGCCATAAGTACAACCATAATAATCTGCCAAAGGCAGCAACTGCTCAGATACAAGATTCGCTGAAAACACACCGTTTCTGCGTATCAAATCTTTAGTTTGCTTTTCCTCACCTATACAAGCCATCACACCGAACCCATCTGCAGAATGACAATATCCAAACCAGCTAAAAAGACCAAAATGCGGCTTCCCATCTTCCTGTTTTGTGCCATAAAGAAATAGCGATTGTGGGCAGAAATCATTACTAATCTTCGTTTTTACTTTTGTCATTATGTACGTCCTTTCCTTTTTAATGACTATTCCGTTTGCTTCAAAAAACTGCTTCTTTCATCCATATAATGCTATTCCCTCCCTCGCAATATTCTTAAAATAACCATACCAATCCTTCTTTTCTTCAAATTCATCATAGGGAAGAAGAACAAAATTAACTACGGCAAAATATTTCAATGCAAGTTCCGTTGCCACTTCATCAATTTTATCGTTATATTTCCAATTATCCTTGCACATCTTAACTTTATCCACTAATCTATACATCTTCTAATTTAGATATACAATACTGTTCAACCAACTGAATGAATTCATCTGCTACATCAAGCTGGCGTTTTGTTTCCTCATGGCTGGCTATATAAAAATCATCATAATCACTAGCATGACGAATTTCTTCTGCTTCGCCGATTTTTCTTCCTATTTCTCTGGAAAATATTTCTGTTTTTACATAGTCCTTATTAAAATTCCCTATTGCATCTTTATGTCGTTTATATGCTTTTCCATTTAAAGCATGTACCGCATTAATAGCATGAAAAATAGCATAATAAGCACGATTATTAGCTCCTTTATACTCTTCAGCCGCAAACAAAATTTTAGCTGATTTCAAAGCATCCCTGGCTGTTTGAAGCCGATACAAAACGAGGTCTTTTTTTGTTCCCAATTCATCCTTAGGCTGCTCCATATAATATTATCCCCTCTTTCTGAATATTGGCATAAAATGGATAATTTGCAACCCATTTTTTAAAAAAGGATTCACTTTTAACAATAGGCTTTATATCAATATCATTATCTAAATTAAAATCATATGTCATATAATAAAACTGCTGGCTATACTTTTTCAATTCCAAATCAGACATATCAAGTAAAATCATGATATCTACATCTGAATCAGCACTAAAATCTCCTCTTGCATAAGAACCATATAATATAATCTGCCTTAAATGATTTCCATATATATTTTGTATTTCAACTACATACTGTTCTATTAAAGTCTGTATTGTCTGCATCATTTCATACCCCCTTAACTATCTTTATATCTTTGCTATGATTATAATATGTATTATTCTAAAACTCAATCGTTTGACAACAAGGTAGTGGTTATTTAGATAAATTAAATGTTATCAATACACCCTATCTATAAATTGCAACGCCTGCCCGGAATTATGAAATACTTTAAATTTTGTTCCATATTTCCTTAAGTCTTTTATGATTGCTTCACGCTCAAAGCTAAATTCAAACGCCCACTTTATATTAAAATACAGAAATTTTAAAGTCGGTTTGGAATTATACCTTTCTTTTCCTATCGCCATTTGATGTTCTTTCCCAAACAATATTGTCTTTTTCATAGAAAGGTATTTGATATTTCGCAGATATTTTTCTTGCCAAAGTCGTCTTGCCGGTTGCAACGGAACCAATGATATCTAATTTCAAATTGCTGCCTCGCTTTTAATAGATGTCTAAATCAGCTAATATTTCAAGATTTGCTTTCTCATATTCATTCAATGCGCTTTCATCAAAATCTGCACTGTCACAAGTTGGACTATACCAAATACACCCCATAAAATAATTATATAAATCTTCATTTGCAAATATATAACCATGCCTTGCATATATTTCATTTTTGGCTAAATGGATTACCAGCATTGGCTCATTCTCAAATTCTTCTTTTGTATAATATTTCTTATCCGTTTCAAACAGCGGTTCAATCAAATTTGAAATATCCCGTACTTCCCTGACATTTTCCCAATAATCAATTATTTCAGAATAATAGGCGCTGGCTCTGTAATACCCACCTCTTTCATTGATTGCATCTATCATTTCTTCCTCTGTCCATGATGAATTATAACTCGGATAAACAGGAATATTATCTTCCCCAACATCTTCTATTTCTCTTATTAACTCAAAAGAGCCACTAATACCGTAATCACTGCCGTTTTCCGCCTCTTTATAATTTAATACTTCCACATATACGCTGTCATTCAAAAATTGAATATGCAGCGTTCCGCTATTTCCCCATTCATCATCAGAATAATCAAAATATAATTCCGCCTGTTCTATTTTCCCGCTTATATCCTCAATAGAAGCAAACCGCTGTGTTATTTCCTGCTGAGAAAAAAGTGTTCCCGAAAATTGATTATCTCCCGCAATCGTACAGGATAATGCAATTCCTCCCTCTGCTAAAATCCGTTCCTGCGTTTTTCCCTCATAAGACCAATAACCACTGTATTCATCATAGGAAATACTATCCTGCATCCCGCTGTCATTCTGTTCAATAGTGATATTGTCACTATTGCTATTTCCACAGCCAACTAATAAGCACATGCCAACGATACTGACTATATACATTTTCAAATAAGTCTTATCCATTTGCTTTACAGAAAACATTCATGAAACCTCTCTTGCAATTTTCTATTTATCTAATAGTTCAGCTATTGCTGGATATACAAAAGAAAAAACAGATGGCGGATAATTGCTTTGCTTATTTATTATACCGTTTTACCATAAGAAGTACAACACAGATTTTATTTTCTTCCCCACATACACCACAACTCCCCCAATAATAAATGTTAGCAGCGTATACAAAATGGAAATTACAAAATCATATGTATGTACATAAACAAGGAATTTTATGACCTGATTGCGTATGATATCTTCTATCAAATAAATGCCAAAAGCCGTACCGCCCACGGCAGCTGTTATTTTCTTTAATTTTACGGAAGAAAAATACCGGGCGTCAATCCATACCACATAGTTTTATGCTCTCTGAAATGCTTATGGGAAAATAAATCATACCCCTTATCAAGTCCGAACCCCAAGAGCGGATAGACCAGAATTGCCGGCAGATTAAAGACATTGTTATTGATAAAGCAATGCGGACAGTATCCGACTGCCATAATGACAGAGCAGAAAGCATTCAGCCAAAATAAGTACCGATAATCTTTCTCCGACATACCGGAGGCTATTTTTCTAATAAAAGGAAGTATCAGCAAAAATCCCAAATACAGATATAAAAACCAATATGGTTCCAGAATCGGAATGCTGTAAATATGGCTCCACCATTCGCCGATGGAGAAAGCGATTTTTCCTGTCCTCACATAACGTAAATACTGCAATGTTCCCCAAAACAGAATTATCCCGCAGTATTTCAGGACTCGTCTGCTAAACAATTCCTTATAACTTTCCGTTTTGTCAAGCAGAGTGGCTCCCGAAATCATTAAAAAAATGGGAACGGCGGTTTTGCAAACCGGTATCATAAAGATTGACAGATAATAAGAAATGCTCTCGGAGGTGTATTGGTACAGAGTATAACCATATTCTCTCGTATGGTTATAGATGACAAAAATAACCGCAATTATCCGTAAGGCTTCCAGATATGTTTTTTTCTGTAAAAAATTTCCCATTGTAAAATCCTTTTATATAATATATTCCTTACTTTCCTATATCCAAGTCAAAAACCTCGCGGGAATAAATCCGCTATAGGCAAGTATGGCATATTATACAAAGAATTTCATCGTTTTTGGTATGCCGGCAGCATACATTCTCCGATGCCTTATTGGATTACTGATAAATTACTGATTCTAATTAACGATACAACCAAGGGCTGTAGGCTTCCTCCGCTATCGGTTCCGGCACAATCACTGACGAATACTCATTCGGGCGTGACGAATATACCTGCACAATGAATCGGTATGCTTCGTCTTTTCCCGATATAAACTCCCCTCTGATTCGCGCACCGTCCGGTGTCCTCTCATATCGTATTCGACTTCGCACACGCTCTCATCCGGGTTCGGAAAAACTTCCGTATCACTTCGATACAATTTCCAGTGATATATCACTTCATCTTCCTCCGTACCCGACTCAGGCACATTTCCCCATAGCGCAATTCCCGTCTCTCCATCCCAGTGCGGGTTGTCCGGCGCGGTCAGCACAATCAGTTCTGCGCCTGCGGGCGGCACGTCATTCGCATTTGCCGATTGGCGCGGCACGCCGTTCTCATCTGATGGTTGGCGCGTCGCGCCATTCTCTCCCACCGATTGGCGCGACGCCATTGTCAATAAAATCATAAGCAGTAATACAACTGCTGCAGTTCCATAGAAAACGCTATATCTCCCAAAGATAAGCGCCCTTTTTACCTGGCTCGCCGAAATGTAACGCCTGTCCGGATTTAAGTCGGTACACTTCCCAATTATCCGCCTGTAACACGCCTTACCTGCTTTTTCTCCCAAAAGCTGTTTCATCGTAATGCCAACGGCATAAATATCCGCCCGCGCATCGGTCTGTGCAAAACCGTACTGCTCCGGCGGCGCATATCCCCGCGTACCCAGGCTTTTTGTGTCCTGTTCTAAATCGTCTTTAAACATACGCGCGGCGTCAAAATCAATCAGGTGTATATGCCCGTCCTTGGCAAGAATGATATTAGACGGTTTGATATCACGGTGGATGATATTTTTTCCATGCAGATATTCCAGCACGGAACATAACTCTTTCAATACAGTAAGTAACTGTTTTTCGGACAATTCCACACTTCCAAGCGACTGACCGTCTATATATTCCTCAATAACCGTCGTACTGCTTTCAGATATGCTGACGTCATATAACTTGGGTAAAAAAGGATGTTTGCAGTTTTGCAAAGTCAAATAGAGAGGATGCTGTCCTTTCATGATTTTTTGAACAAAAATTTGCCCCTTATCGTTTCCGCGCACCAACTGCACCGTACTTTTTTCTCTTTGTTTCAGTTCCTTTATGACTTCATATTCCATCGTTTGTTCTCCATTTTGCGCTTGTCATCTTATCGGTAAAATGATATAACTATAACAGTCCGTCTGGTACTGCTCATTGCCCTTGCTTTCGGTCTGCATCTTTCCGACGAGGAAACGCAGAAAATGACTATTTTTGAAGCCAACGAACTTTTGTTAAGCCATGGCATTACGCTGTTGGGAACGGTGAATGAGTGATTGAACAGAACCATCATAATAGCTGATAATCCATTTCATAATATCGGTTCAAGCCAGCGAAATTCTCCCGTATTTTCATCCTTTATGACCTTATATGCCTGATAATTTCCATTCTCATACTGCTCCATGGCATTCGATAAACCGTCCGCAAAAAACCAATAATAACTATTGTAGAAATCTTCATTCACACCATACAAAACAACATAATCGTAACTAAATTCAGCCATAATATCTTTCATTTCACGTTGATAATCGCCCTGTATGGTATTGATATTGATAAAATCAAAATCCGGAAACAGATAATATTTTAATTGCGCTATCTGATTACCTGTAGGCGCCTCTTTTTCATCTGCATAGGCAATCCATAAATCGGGCATATCTTTCCAATCATCATCAGGCATCCCATGAATACATTCTTTTATAGTGTTACTTATTTCATAACTTTCTTTGACTTCATCGTTAATGGTTTTGAAATATGTATTTCTGTCCAAAAATCCCCCGATATTACATAGGAAAAATATGCCAAAATACACATATTGAACTTTCAATGCACCTATATCATAAAAAACTAAAAGATAGCCGCTCAACGCAAACCAGCCGATAATATAAGAGCCAATATATCTGTCATAACATATAACTGCGAGTGCTTCACTATCTGACATGGTAGTTAAATATGTCCATAACAAAAACAAATTGTACAGCCAAAACCCTAACAACATGCAAATATTGACACGCAGCGCTTTCTTTTTCCCGCTCCGGTCTTTCAAAAGCAAAATTGTAAATACCGCTATTGCGATACATAGTATCATCCAGCAAAAAGCGCTTATATGCAACGCCAATTTTCTTGTGAAAAATACTGTAAAGAAATTCCGTATGATAGCAGGAAATATCTCTGCATACGCCGTATCCGCCTGATACCTCTTAATCACACTACCGGGAAGAAAATCTTTTAAACGGAATTGGTCTCCACCTGTTATATGAAGATATTTCATCATGGCATTCCATATGCCTAACTCCAGTAGCGGAACAGAAATGGCCGCTGCCCCCCCCCTGAAATAATTCTCAAATAACATCTGCGTGTCATTTGAAATTCATTTCTACTATACTCGTCCGCCAGATAAACCAGACAAACAACGCCAACAAAGATAATCCCGCTCGGTTTTATCATCACCAGCATAGCAGAAAGCAAAGAAACTCCAAACGCTTTACCATAATAACTTCCGCCATCCGTTACAGCCATGCAAAGAGAGGCCATAAAAACAGCCCCCAACGGTATATCCATATAACCGGATATATACGGCCACTCTCCCAGCCGCCATATCCACAACAAACTTGTAACACTCATTCCCGATATCATATAAACAATTAATGAAATAATTTTTCTATCCGGAAGTAATTTTTTTATCTTATAGACAGCAATATCGACAAGCGGACAAGCGGATGCAAACAAAAGAAGATTTATGCTTAACATAACATCCCGCTCGGCATAAACACTCTTTCCTAAAGCAAATAGCGCATACCAAGATGCCATACCATGGGGATAAACTCTATGATTTACCACCAAATCACTATTCCAGACATCAAGATTATGATTATAAAATACAGCTTTGGAAAACATCCCCCAATGTAAAAAAGAATCTGCTCCCGTATAAAAAAGAATTTGTCCGGAAGATAGAATCATATAAAAGAAAGCCGCAAATAGAAACCCTATGACAGATGGATTTAAAAAATATGCTTTTATAGCCATTTTATTTCTCGTACAGACAATATAAGCGACAATAACAGTACAGACAACAATGCAATAAATATGTGCTGCTGCCCATAGCACGCCAAATGCGCCTCCTATTTCCAATACAGCCATACTGACCGCAATACTAAGGACAGGACCAAAACTTTCCTTTACTTTTAATATACTTGTCAGTACATATCCCAAAATCACCAGTACACACACAAGAAATAAATTGCTTATCATAAATCATTATCCTTTCTATACTTTAAATTATAATAATAATCCCAAGTATAATAAACTATATATTTATAATTTCTTCTACCCAAATCAAAATCTCACTGGAAAATTCCAATGCTTCCTTGGCGTGCTTTTCTTCCAGGAACAATTCATTGGGATATCGCACCGATACGCCATATGGTGTCAATGTATCTGCATAATCATAGTACCTATCTTCAATTTGAATCTTATTCTTGATTTGATTTAAAAGAAATGAAAGGTCATGCAGTTTAGGCATCCCTCCTTCAACACCGCAATACATAATCAATGCCTTGATAGCTTTCTCTGCTGCCTGCTGACAATGATAACAAATTATTTCCAAAGGCTTCGGATAATAAGTGTCGTATAAATGTTTGGCTACTCCTAAATCTACAACTGCCATATCATACCATTCTCTAATTTCCTGCATCATACAACAGCACCCCCTTTCGATATACTTCATTTTCTACAGAAGGTATTTCTTTTCTTGCCTCAAAACGGCTTTTTGTACCTAAAACAATATCTACCGGACATTGTTTAATTTTTCTAATAGCCTTATATGCCCTTGCTGTTTCCGCCTGAATATCAACTACATCATCTCGCACTACAATATAAAAATCCAGGTCACTTTCATTTGTAAAGGTATTATTTGCATAAGAACCAAACAAATATATTCTCATAGGTAAAAGCTGTTCTACAAAACATTCTTTCAACTTTTCAATTTCACTCACATGCACCACCACCATAATGTTAGTAATATTATATTCATCTTTTGACTGATTCACAATTATTATACATCACACCACACAGCCACTCTCCACCAACCCTTTAAGCCTTTCTATCTCCACCGGCTTCGAGTAATAATACCCCTGAAACCAGGTTGCCTGATATCCCCGCAGGTAATTCTGCAGTTCCTCGTCTTCCACGCCCTCTAAGCAGGTACTCATGCCGGAAGCATTGGCAAAATCTACGATTGATTTCACCATCGCCTGTTTTTTGGCATCCTCGGTAATTCCCCGGATAAAACTCATATCCAGTTTAATCTCATCCATCGGGGCATACAGCACAATCCCGGAAGACGCGCTTCCGGTTCCGTAATCATCCATCGCCATGCGGATGCCATACCCCTGAAAAAATTCCACTTCTTTCTTAATTGTCTCTAAAGGCATATCTTTACAGCGTTCGGTCAATTCCAGGCACAGATTTCCGGCCGGAAACTTTGTCTCTTCTAAAAGATGCAGTACTTCTGCGCGAAATTCCTCCCGCTCCATCTGCCTTGCCGACACATTGACATTGAGAACAAATTCCGGCAAAACCGTCAGCAATTCAACCGTCTCCCGCAATGCCGTCTGCAGCACATGATTTCCAAGTTCATACATGCCGGGGTCTTTTTCCATCCATTCAATAAACATGCCGGGCGGCACGGTTCCATAAGGCTCTTTTCGCCATCTGACTAACGCCTCCGCTCCTGCAATACTCCCCGTTTGGGATGCCACAATAGGCTGATATTCCACATAAAATCCATCGCAGCCATCCCTGACCGACTGATGGATTACCCTCATCAAATCCAAATCGGCATTTTTTGAGATACATACCTCATCATTAAAAATAATCAGTTTTCCCTGATGCTCCGCCTCCGAATGTTCCAACGCGTACGCCGCCTTGGAACTTAGGGAATCCGCCTTTCCGTCATACTCATTTTCAATAAAAATCGCTCCTGCGCATATTTTCAGCGTAATCTGTCTATTGTCTACCTGAATGCCCTTTGCCAGCTTATTTCTCAACGTCTGTTCAAAGGCAAGCAGTTTTTCTCTGCCGCACCCGCTTAAAATAAACCCAAACTTTGGCCCGTCCAGACGGTAAACCGCGCTGTCTTCATTCATCATATAAATAAACTGCAATGCCGTCTCTTTTAAAATCCGGTTGGTAAAATCATTCCCGTAAATAATATTTAAATTGGTAAACCGTTCTAATTTTATCATTAACACGGCAAAAGGTTTTCTATTGTCAATCTCTGCCGACAGGTCTTCCACAAATCTTGCCTGAGAATATAAATCCGTCATAGCATCTATTTTAGGCAGTACATTTTCATTATGTAAAAGAACAAGCAAATAAGATTCCGCATTTTTTTCATCCGTTACAATGTCCGTATGAAAGCTGAACATATGGTACTGCCCTGAAGCATCCTTCATCCGAACGCACAATTCCCTGTCCAAATTGATACCCTGCGTCCTTTCCGGTATTCCCTCTTCGTACTCCCACCAGTCATCCGGGTGAACCAGCATACGCATAATCTCATAATGGTCTGACGCATAAGTATCCCGGATTCCAAAATAGGCTCTTGCCGTTTCCGAAAACCACGCCCTGTTTTGTTTTAGATGCAGGATATAAATATAAGTATCGTCCGCCAGCATATTGACCGTATTCATGACCGAATCTATATAGCTTTCATTCTCATGCCAAAATCCCTGCTCTTTCATCTTATCCCATGCTCCTTCCTAACTTACGAATATACCGGCAAGCACAGCCTTATCCTGTGTATTATTGCTCCCGCTTTTTTAATGCTGAACATTCTCCATCTGTCTTTCCATATTTTTTTCATACACGGATTTCATACACCTTTCCAGAACAGGTACCAGCTTATGGTCAAAATTCTCCCGTACCGCCGTTTCCTTGCCTATAACTAACGTATATTCTTTGTCCGGCGTACTCGCCACCCACTTGGGCGTCTCCGGGTTCTGCGGATTTCCCGTTTTTGCAAAAGCCATAATGGAGTCAAACATCAACTTCTCCACACGCTCTGTAACGCCCGCCTCCTGCGTATAAGGCGCGAACTGCGTATTATGGAAAAAATAAGGAATATCCGCACAGTGCCATGGCGTACGCCCGCCATCAAAATTCATATCCAGATTGAATAAATAAGACCATACCCCTCCACTGCATTTACTTCTTTCCCTGATATAAGCAATCTCCGGCATCCTGAATAAAAAGTCCATTGTCATGATATCCACCGGATTGCGTTCCGGATAAACTTCCTCAAATAAACGAATCAGCTCTTTTACCTCTTTGCTTCCCAACTCTTTCTCTACGATGCGAATGCCTTCTTCTCTTGTCAGTTTTGCCCGCTTATATGGCGCAGGCGCAAAAGAAGCAAACTCCCCGAATACGCTGCCCACCATTAACGGTATATGCGCTGTTTCTTTACGGAAACCGTTTTTAATCGGCTCTCCCTTATAAAAATCATTCACATACGGCGCTCCGCCCACATACTCCCCGGCCTGTGCCAATGCAGGCATTACTTTATGATAAGCCGTAACCAACGCCGCGTAAGGAACCGTTTCCAATTCCTTTATGTCGGCCACATTCAGTTCTTTCATAAGCGCGTATCCTAACTTCTCGCCGCTTCCCTGCGCATCCATAAGCGCCGGGCCGCCGATTACGCCGCTCATGTTGATGCCTTTGGCGTATAGCCCATCTGCCGCAGGCGTCTGTAATAGAGTCGTTACTTTCGCGCCGCCGCCCGACTGTCCAAACACAATCACATTCTCCGGGTCACCGCCGAATTTTTCAATATTGTCATGCAGCCATTGCAGCGCAGCTATAATATCGTCCGTTCCCGCATTCCCGGAATTTTCATATTCCTCCCCAAAAGAAGAAAAATCACAATATCCTAAAATATTCAATCTATGGTTTACGGATACAACCACAACCTGCCCCAATTTAGACATATTTCCGCCCTCATAGGCAATCTGCTCAATCGAAGAACCATCGGTAAAGCCGCCCCCATGAAGCCATACCATGACAGGCCGTTTTTTTCCATCCAATCCCGGCGTCCATATATTCAAATTCTGACAATCCTCATCCATGACCCAGTAACGGTGGGGAACCAATAACTCCCCGCTCGGCTTTGGCAGTTCCATAAGCGGGCATACATAACCATAACTTGTGGCCTGAAACACATCCTCCCAAGGCTCTACCGGCTTTGGCGCATGAAAGCGTTTCGCCTTTGCGTAAGGGATTCCCTTAAATATATACACATCATCATAAAAATAGCCTCGTACTTTCCCGCTTTTTGTTTCCACAAGCGCAGTATCTTCATCGTAAATAAATTTTTTCTCCATATGACCCGCCTCCCTGTATAATATAATAATCTCTGCCGGCATTTTAATCAATCCTTTAACAACTCATTCACTTTTTCATTCAAATCAGCCATAATCTCTATCACTTCTTTATCGCCAAACTTCCTGCATTTTTCAAACGCAAAAAAGCCGCCATAAATACTATAAGTCAATATTACGTTTACAACAACGCTGTCCGCATAATCCGGGCGCATTTTAAAAATAATTTCTTTTAAACTCTTCTCGATCCGGTATAGAAGCTGGCTCGACCTGCTCCCGGAAAAAAGCGTATGAATCAGATTCTCCCGCGATAAATAGGCGCAGAATAGTTCTTCATTAAATTCCTTCGGTCTGGTAAAAACATATTCCGGATGTTCTAATCCGTCAATAATCTCGCTTGCAAGCTGATTTTCCAAATATTCCGATAAATCATAAATATCGGCATAATGCGAATAAAAAGTCGATTTGTTTATCATTGCCCTTTCGCACAGTTCCTTTACCGTGATTTTTTCTATCTCTTTTTTAGAACGCAGCTCTAAAAAAGCGTTAATAATACTATTGTTTGTCTTTTTAATCCGAATATCCGTTTTCAACCTGGTACTCCTTTTTCTGTGCAGACTCATATAAAAAATATTACGCCCTCTTTTCCGACAAATTACCACAAAAGTCGCTTATCCTACCTTATATTTTGATTGTCGGTGTCATCTTTCCTTGTATTTTATTATAATCAAAAAAACAACTGATGTCTATTATTTTTAAAAAGGAAAGGAGCAGCATAAAAATGGATTTTTACGGATTTTATACAGGAACGGAATTTCATGCTTATGAATACTTAGGGGCGCACATTACGGACAACGGCGTAATATTCCGCACTTTTGCGCCCAATGCAGACAGAATATCCGTTATTGGAGATTTCAACAACTGGCTGGAAACTCCTATGCAAAAAACATATGACGGCAACTTCTGGGAATGTTCTGTGGAAAATGCCGCACAGGGCATGAAATATAAGTACCGGATTTATGACAAAACAGGCAGATACCTAGACCACTGCGACCCATATGCCTTTTATTCGGATTTACGTCCGGAGACGGCATCAATCATCTATCCGCTCATCAGTGAAAATATGGTCAGTGGGAATATAACCGACAGCTATAAGGCTTTAGCAAATACAGATAATTTAGCTGTGAATATCTATGAAATTCATGCCGGTTCATGGAAAAAGCCAAATGAAAATGCCGACAGTTTCTATACTTATGCGGAATTAGCCGACCTGCTTATCCCCTACCTCATCAGGAACGGATATAATTTTGTAGAAATTATGCCAATCAGCGAGTATCCGTGCGACGAATCCTGGGGCTATCAGGTAACAGGCTTTTTCAGCCCTACTTCCCGCTATGGCACACCGGATGACCTACGCTGCTTTATCGACAAATGTCATCATGAAAATATCGGTGTACTTTTGGATTTTGTTCCCGTTCACTTTGCCCTAAATGACTATGCCCTGTTTCAATATGACGGCACAGCTCTTTTTGAATATCCGCATAATGATGTCGGCATCAACGAATGGGGAAGCTGTAATTTTATACATTCACGGGGAGAGGTTCGGAGTTTTCTTCAATCATCTGCCTGCTATTGGCTGTCTGAATTTCATTTTGACGGACTCCGTGTGGATGCAGTCAGCAATCTTATCTATTGGCAAGGCAATCCCGAACGTGGAGAAAATAAACAGGCAATTCAATTTATCCGGAATATGAATCAGGGATTAAAAGAGTTGTTCCCTTACGCCCTTTTGATTGCGGAGGACAGCTCGACCTATAAAGGCGTTACCGATTCGGTAGAAAACGGTGGCCTGGGATTTGATTATAAATGGGATTTAGGCTGGATGAACGACACTTTAAGCTTTTTACAGTCTGCTCCGAATACCCGTAAGCTTCACTACCATAAACTGACCTTTTCCATGCACTATTACTATAATGAAAAATATCTTCTGCCGCTGTCGCATGACGAAGTAGTCCACGGAAAAGCAACTATTGTCCAGAAAATGAACGGTGCAGACTATGAGGAAAAATTCGCACAGGCGCGCGCCCTTTATATGTATATGTACGCCCATCCCGGCAAAAAATTAAATTTCATGGGAAATGAAATCGCCCATATGCGGGAATGGGACGAAAAAAGGCAGCAGGACTGGGATTTATTACAGTACCCGTCGCACGACGCTTTTCATCACTTTATGATAGATTTAAACGATATTTATCTGGGCAGTCCCGCCCTGTATGAAAATGATTATGAACGAAAAGGATTTGTCTGGACAGACTGTAAAAGCGAAAAACGCATCGTCTATTCCTTTCTCCGGATATGCAAAACACAGAAAATACTTGCCATATTTAATTTTTCTGATAAAGATATTTCAAAATATGAGGTGGAAATGCCTGACGCACAAAAAGCCATTTTAATTCTAAACAGCGATTGGGAATGCTATGGCGGCACATCCCCCGCAAAAAAAACGGACATCACAATCAAGCAGTCAATTATGAAAACCTCTATTAACCGTTTTTCAGCATTGTTCTTTCTCATCAGATAAAAATGAAAATTTCCCGTCAGGCGCCGGGTACCGATGTTTACATCCTCTGCTGCTTCGCAATAAACGCCGGTGTCTGATTGGGATATATCGCATATCCGTCCAATAAATCGCCGGTCTGTATATCATCATAAACCTCTTTACTGCAATAATACCAATCTCCATTCACCAGTATTCTATATACGCTGACCTCTTCCTGCGTATAATACTCTTTCGTAACGAGGCTCTCCTTATCCTCACACTCCGCATCCATATAGGATGTGGACAGAGGCGTCTGCTTTTTCGCCGTATACAGGCCCATATCGGGATAGGAAAAATATCCGCCATAGTATCCTCCCGCCTCCAAAGGCATTTCAGATGTAAAGGAAATGATATCTTCATCCCTGACGGCAATATAACGCCCGTTCTCATTTTCCACCACAAAAAAGTCCGCCGAAAGCAGTCCCAATTCACTGATATCCCCGTTTTCATCCGTTGCAAAACAGATACCGACCGTATCAAGCGTCCTGCCCCTATCCCGCAGCCAAGCAAGCAAAGCTTCATCCAAAATTTTCACATCTTCATAAATGCCGCCCTCATACTCTATCGAAGCGGTTCCGCTATCGCCACAGCTTATAATCGTGCCTGTCAGTTCTTTTTGGCTGTATGGCAGCTTCCTCCCGCTGTCCGCAGCGGTCGAAGCCGAATAGGTCTCTTTGAAAACATCGCTGTTTAGCACGACAATCAGGGAAATAACGATAACTGCCGCCCAGACACAGGCAAGAACAACAATCACTTTCAAAATCATATGTATGACGCCCTTTGTCTGCTTCGTGTCATTTTTTACGATTGTCTGCTCTTTCGGCGTCGTTCTCTCCACCGTGGAACCGCAATATTCACAGACACTCTCCCCCTCTTTGATTTGTGCGCCGCAAAATTCACATCTCATCCGCTGTTTTCCTCAACATTCTTCCTATGCCGGTTTCTTTATAAAATATTTCTAATTGTATCATAAAAAATACCGCCTGTCATGTTATGTAATAGAAAATTGCTGTAATCGTAGTGAGCGCTTAAGCGCAAGCCGCTGGGGTTGCGCTTTTTATAAAACATCTCTTGTTTCTAATTTATAAAGTGCAAGAAAAACAGATACGGCAGATATTATCAATAGTACCGCATAAAACGGTATGTTATCGATTAATGTATATTCCCCGATATTTCCCTGTGTCAAACACACGATGATACCTCCGGCAATAATGGTCGCTTTGGATGATTTCATTCTTAGGCCAATCAATAACGCAATAAAACTTATGCTTATCATTACCGCCGAATCCACGAAGATTTCAACATAAAACATACCGCTTCCCAGCGCAATGTCTCTTGCCGTTATAAGCATATATTCTTTCGTCATGACAAGTACGGCGTAAATCAGCGCTTTTGATAGAACCAAGGCTGTAAAATTGAAAGTCCAAACCGCCAGCATCTGCGATAATACTATTTTCTTTCGGTTGATAGGATAAGAGAACATTAAATGCATCGTTTTATTTTTATAGGAATCCACAATAAAGGAAGCCAACATGGCGCTTGTCAAAATCATAAATGCCATATTCGTAAACAACTCTACCCCGGATTTCAGCAGACTGTTCCCATGTGCAAGCGCTGTTTTATCAGCTTCCAATTCTCCTGCAACTGACAAAATAAGCAATAAAAGAATAATCACCATGCCAAACGCTTTCAACACATATTTCCTAATATTATTTTTCTTCCATTCAAGCCTGATTAACTTTAACATTATTTGCCCTCCTCCTCTGTCAGTTTTAAAAAATAGTCCTCAAGGCTTTCCGCCTTTTTCCCAATAGCGCGAATCTCCACAGCATTCGATGTCAATACCCCTGATATCTCATTTACGGCTCTCTGGCTGTCATAAATGCGGATATTATCTTCATCCATTACCTTAAAATTGTTTAATTGCAGTTTATCCGTGAGGACATATGCCGCTTTTTTAGTATCAGGAGTAGAAAGCTCAATATACGCCGTATTCATTTCGGATATTTCTTTCATGGATATTTCCTTCATCATATTTCCATGACTGATGATGCCGATTGTATCAGCAATGCTTTCTATTTCAGAAAGTATATGGCTGGATATCATGATGGTAATGCCATATTCCGTACAAAGCATTTTGAATAAATCCCGAAGCTTTTTCATTCCGGCAGGGTCGAGTCCGTTCGTTGGTTCATCGAGTACCAAAAGTTCAGGCCTAGTTAAGACCACGCGGGCAATTCCCAGCCGCTGTTTCATGCCTAACGAATACTTTTTAACAGGTTTATCCGCCGCTTCGGTCAACTCTAACATTTCCATGGCATTTTCCACACTGCCGGGATGATAATACCCCATATACTCGCAATGAAGCCGCAGGTTCTCTTTCCCGCTTAAACGCTCATAAAATATAGGAAATTCAATAATACTTCCCATTCTTTTTAAAACCTCATAGGAAACAGGCGTAAGGCTTTCCCCAAAAAGTTCAACCGTTCCTGTTGTCGGTTTCCAAAGGTTCGTAAGCATTTTCATCACCGTCGTTTTGCCCGCCCCGTTTGCTCCCAAAAATCCGTATATTTCCCCCTTTTTTACATGGATATTTACGTTTTCAACTAATTTTTTACCGTCGATGATTTTTGTGAGATGATTTGTCTGTAAAATATATGGCATGTTGACTGCCTCCTTCCAAGAACACATTTTGTTCTTGAAACCTATTGTAACAGTTAAGATTTTCAAAACTCTTGACTAATTCTTACAAATTTCTTTCGTGATACATCTTAATATTTAAACTTCTTCAACTTTAATGTAAATATTGTTTTTACATTCGGCTCACTATCCAATAAAATATCTCCCCCTAACTGAATAGCAAGATTTTTTGCGATTGTAAGCCCTAATCCGTTTCCCTGTATCTTACGGTTTCGGGAGTCCTCCATTGTATATAGCCGTTCAAAGATACTTTGGACAAACTCTTTTTCAATTCCTTTTCCTTTATCAATCACATCAATATAAACATGATTTTTGCTTTCCCGTAGTGTTAAACCTATGTATCTTCCGTCACTTCCGTAACGCACTGCATTTGATATTAAGTTGGACAAAATCCTTGCGGCTGCTTTCTTTTCCCCCTGCGCGAAAATATCTTTTTCTGGAATGGATATATCTACAACAAAATCTTTCCCCCGCAGAATATCATAAAAACTCAATATATTTTCTCTGCATAACTCGCTGATATTTATTTTTCCTATCTCTATATTCATATCACCAGCTTCTAATTTCGCCAGTGTAAAAAATTGATTGATAAGCTCCATA
>JAMPCN010000053.1 GCA_023666125.1 Bacillus sp. (in: firmicutes)
CAGGATTATAAAAGGTTCCTGAAATATGAAAATAAGCAGCTTGTATTTTATTCGCAAAAAAACGGTTTCTATAAATATTTTCAGGATATCATCGAAATTATTTTACAAAAGACGGATATCGTGATTCATTATATTACGAACGATCCGCATGATGAAGCGCTTAAGCTGCAAAGCGAGAATTTTCAGGTATATTATATCGGTGAGAATAAGTTCATTGTTTTAATGATGAAAATGGATGCGGATATGGTTGTGATGACAACGCCGGATTTGCAGAAGTACCATATTAAGCGTTCCATGGTCAGGGATGATGTGGAGTATGTCTATATAGACCATGGCATTAACAGCACGAACCTGATGTTCAGAAAACATGCGCTGGATTATTTCGATACGGTGTTTGTCTCGAATGATATCAGCTATCAGGAAATCAAAAGACAGGAGGAAGTCTACGGCTTAAAACCTAAGACGCTTGTCAGATATGGGTACGCATTGATTGATAATATGATAGCAAGCTATGAAAGCCAGCCGGTAAGAAATAATGAACCTAAGGTAATTCTAATTGCTCCGTCATGGCAGGAAAACAATATACTGGATTTGTGCATTGATGATATTTTGCAAAACATACTGGGGAGGGGATATCACGTTATATTACGGCCTCATCCGCAGTATATAAGGCATTTTGAAGGAAAATTGGCTGCCTTAAAAGAAAAGTATGCAAAATATTCTGATTTTGAGATGCAGATGGATTTTTCATCCAATGAAACGGTATTTAATGCGGATATCCTGATGACGGACTGGTCGGGAATTGCTTATGAGTATTCTTTTACGACATTAAAACCGACATTGTTTATTAATACGCCTATGAAAATGTTAAATCCGGATTATGAAGAGATAGGGATTACGCCGTTTGATATTGTTATCAGAAATCAGATGGGAATATCACTTGAGGTAGACCAGATAGCCAATATCAATGGAGTAGTGCAGAAATTGCTATGCGATGACAGTTATAGTAAGGATGAACTTCATCACATGAGAGAAAAGTATTTGTATAATGTTTCTAACAGTGCGAAAGTCGGGGCGGATTATATGATTAACCGTTTAATTGAAATTTCACGAAACGCTTAAATGGAGAAAGAGGCGGTAGAAGAATGAATAAACAGTGGCAGAATATATGGAATAAAAAAACGTTAGACGGCATTGACCTAAACAGGGATGAGTTCAGTGTGTTTTGCGATTTGAAAAAGGCGGACGGCTTTGACGTGAACGTACATGATGAAGAGGCATATTTTAAAGCTTTTTACCGGGAATGGATGGAAATGTATGAGCGGTTAAAGAAAATCACCCACAATGCCATCCAAAGCGTCTATGAAGTCGGGTGTGGAAGCGGGGTCAATTTATATCTTTTTAACAACCGGATAAAAGACGTTGTGATAGGCGGTATCGATTATTCTCAGGGGTTGGTTGATATTGCACGGAATATACTCTCGGGGGGGGCAATAACGTGTGGAAGCGCAGATACCATAGATGTGGAAGAAAAATATGACTTAGTCATGGCGGACAGCGTATTCCAGTATTTCGGCAGTCTTACATATGCAGAGGATGTTTTAAATAAAATGATTGTAAAGTCGAATAAAGCGGTATATGTATCGGAAATACATGATGTGGAGTTGAAAGAGGAATGGCTTGCGTATAGGAGAAAGTCCATGGAAGATTATGACCGGATTTATGAGGGGCTTGACAAGTTGTTTTACAGCAGGGAATGGTTTACGGATATTGCCAAAAAGCATGGAAAGCAGGCAGTTTTTACAAAGGGTGAGAATCCTGAATATTGGAACAGTAAATATGTGTTCCATTGTTTCATTTTTTAATCGGGAAGGAATATGATATTATGCAGGCAGTGATATTAGCGGCCGGAATGGGAAAGCGGCTTCAAAAATTAACAAAAAATAACACAAAGTGTATGGTAGAAGTGAATGGTGTTACGCTGATAGAGAGAGCCTTGCGCATTCTGGATAAGAAGTGCTTGAGCCGTATTATTATTGTTGTCGGTTATGAGAGCAAAAAACTGATGGATTATATTGACGGCCTGCATATTAATACGCCGGTTCGGTATATCGACAATCAGATTTATCATAAAACGAATAATATTTATTCGCTGGCGCTGGCAAAGGATTACCTGACGGCGGAAGATACGCTTATCCTGGAATCGGATTTGATATTTGAGGAAGCGGTTATCGATATTTTATTGCAGGATAAGCGGGAAACGCTTGCACTGGCGGACAAGTTTGAGAGTTGGATGGACGGTACCTGTATGGTATTGGATGATGATGACTGTATTTGTGATTTTATTCCGGGTAAATACTTAAAGTTCAGTGAAAAGGAAAAGTATTATAAGACGGTTAATATCTATAAATTCAGCCAGCATTTTTCCAAGAACACTTATGTGCCGTTTTTAGAGGCTTATGAAACGGCTATGGGCAATAATGAGTATTACGAGTCGGTTATTAAACTGATTGCGCTGCTCGATACGAAAGAAATACGTGCAAAACGGTTGGATGGACAGATTTGGTATGAAATAGACGATATTCAGGATTTAGATGTTGCGTGCAGTCTGTTTACGGAGGATGATGCGGATAAATACAGGGCAATCACAAAACGCTATGGTGGTTATTGGCGTTATCCGAAACTGCTGGATTTTTGTTATCTCGTAAACCCATATTATCCGCCGGAAAAAATGACGGAGGAGATAAAGTCCAATTTTGAGACATTATTAACGCAGTATCCGTCGGGAATGCGGGTAAACAGTCTGCTTGCGGCAAAAAACTTCAATGTAGACCAGGACTATATCGTGATAGGAAACGGGGCGGCTGAATTAATCCGGGTATTGATGGGAAACTTACAGGGAAAAGTGGGATTTATACGGCCGACATTTGAGGAATATCCGAACCGTTACAGGGAAGAAAACAGCGTTTATATGAATGTGGATAACGAATGCTTTTCCTATTCGGCGGATGATATTATTGCTTTTTTCGGGGAAAACCCGGTAGATGTTTTAGTTATTGTAAATCCGGATAATCCCAGCGGAAACTATATCAATATGGCAGGCTTGAAACGCCTGATAGAGTGGTGTAAACAAAATAATATAAAACTTATCATTGATGAAAGTTTTGTGGATTTTGTTGACGGAGGCGGTTCTTTGGAAGAGTTGACGCTGATTGCAGAAGATATTCTGGAAACCTATGAAGGCCTGTTTGTGATTAAGAGCATATCCAAATCTTATGGCATTCCGGGTATCCGGCTTGGCGTTATGGCAAGTGCAGACAAAGAAGCGGTAAAACGGATAAAGGCCGAAATTCCTATCTGGAATATTAATTCATTTGGCGAATTTTATATGCAGATAGCGGAAAAGTACCGTAAAGCCTATATAGCGGCAATTACGAAGATTAAAGAAACGCGGGATGACTTTTCGGCTGAATTGGAGAAAATAGAAATGCTGCATGTCATTCCCTCGCAGGCTAATTATATTATGTGTGAAATTGTGGACGGAACCATCAGCAATGATTTAGCATGTTATCTTTTGCAAAGAAATATACTGATTAAGGATTTATCGGAAAAGATAAAAAATGGAAGACAGTATATTCGTTTAGCCGTCAGGCGCAGGGAAGAAAACGATTATTTGATTCAGTGTCTGCGGGATTATAAGAAAAAAGGCTGACGCTACTGCGTCAGCCACATGGAATCAAAAGCTACGGATAGTATCCGCATATCCGGATTGTTTCTGTCAAGCTGATTCGGCGTCACCGCATTGGGAAAGACCATGCGGATTATCAGTTCATTGGCAGCTATATCTTCTTTGGGAATGACAACAGTCATTTCTTTTTTTATGTCATCTTTCGTACAGATAATATTTTCTATTTTATTGCCGTTGGCATAGAGCCGTATTTTCTGCGAATCGTTATAAAGATTTGAATAAGTAAAGTGAAGCGTTACATCGCCCTTCTCATAGTTTGTGAGAGCAAAGCATACGCTTAGTTCGTTGCTGGCGGTTGCCGCGCCGTTTTCTTTATAAAGGCGGTAGTTTATCCCAGCCGCATATTCATTATCCGCAGTAAAGTCAATCATATCGCCGATGGCATAATCAACGCGGTTTATTTCGTACGGATTCCAGATAGTATATTCCAGGGCGTCTGCGTTTCCCGAAATGATGAGACGGATGTATTTTGATGATTCATCATCATTTTTCAATTTAATGCGCTCCATGATGGAATCGTCAATCGTATGAAGCCTTTCTGTGTCGCTGTCGTCCGTAATATCATAGATGGCCGGTCCATAGGCCGAGTAATCATCAAGAACCGTTGCGGCTATGGTAGCGGCAAGATAGCGGAAATGGACAGGAGAGGAATTATATGACAGTTCATGTACTTCCTGCGGCAGTTTTATTAAAAGCGCAGGATTGGATTCCGGATTACCGTTGGTATGCTGTCCATGGTCTCCTGCGATAATAATTGTGCTTGCGTCATATACTCCGTTTCTTTTCATTTCTTCTATGTAAGCGTATATGATTTTCATATCGCCTTGTAAGACCTTTTGTTCTCCCACGCCAAAATCCCACACTCTGTCAAAATACTCCGTCATAGAGTAAGGCGGATGTACACCATTAAAATGATAGAAACGAAAGGCCTTTTGATAATCAGTTTGCAGGCTTTCGCCCGCCGCCAGAAAATCATTGTGAAAATAGACGTCGTCTATCTTATAATCCACATTTTGGATGGTGTATAATAACGTATCCGTAGATATCCAGAACTGTTCTTTGAAAAGCTGCGGCATTAACAGATAGTTTACTAATTGGTATAGTGATTGGCCAAAGGCAGAGTAGTCGTCAATCCAACTGTCACCAATAGCCATATAATTATCAAACAGCGTGTCAGGAAAATTGGAAATGGCGGTAATTTCGGAATAGAGACGGATATCATAACCGTTTTGGCGTAAATCATCATATAAGGATGTTTCCGCCCAGGCTTCCGTTTTATAATCCGTATATGATTGTGTCGGGTCATATTCCATACCGGTTAAAAAAAGCGGCAGGGCAACTGCTGTCGGAGCGCCTCCGGCTACGGTATTATCAAAAAAAGTAAAGTCGTCTAATGTGCCGTCTCGTCCATAGGCCTCTGATGCCAGATACTCTTTCATCGTGCTTGCCTGTAACGTGTCTACAATAAATATGACGATATTTTCATCCGTGCCAATGCTAAATTCCCCTTCTTTGGAGAAACCGTAAGAAGAGGTATCTTTAAGCGGGTTTGTTATGATTAATACGACAAGAGACACTAACTGTACGGCGCTTATAAAGCTGGAAATGTATTTGACGCATTTTTCCGTTTTTGCAGTCTTCCAATAAGTGAGGGCCAGAATGCCGGCAATGCAAAGAATCCAGATAAGCGTGCTGATAATACCCTCTGTACGATAGTCGCTCCAGTCGATTAATGCGCCGTCTAATATAGGCAGTTTGGGGTTAAGGAAATTTCCCTGCATATATGCGGACAATGCTATGCCAAAGATAAATGCAATATAAAAGGGCAGCGCTTTTTCCCGCAGCAGGCAAAAGGCGATAAAGTAAACAGCGGCAAAAAGAAAAAGCGTCATAAATAACAGTGTAGGTATAATATCCGTGTAATGGAGTGAAAATTCATCTATATTTCCTAAAAATAAAGAACTCGGAGTATAAATGGCGTAAGTGACAATCAGAAATAAAGCCGCCGGAAAGACTCTTAGAGCCGTATGTTTGACTGCGGATAGATGCAGCCTGCGGATATTTCCGGCAATCCATGTAATCAGTATGGATAACGCCAATTCCAGTAAAATCCACTTCACCTTAAATCTGACGCTCATTTCCAATAAAGAGAAACTTTGCATACCGATGCATTTTAAACCAATCAAAATAAGAAGATTGGGAATCAGTAAATAAAACAGGATGCAGACGGTAATTTTTTTTAGGTAAATCTTATCATAACATTTTCGGTATATCAAAAACGCTATGATAATGGGCAGAATAATAATTAAAATTTCCAGCATAAGGATTTCCTTTCTTTTTTCATTTACTGCGTCAGCCGCATGGAGTCAAAAGCTACGGATAGTATCCGCATATCCGGATTGTTTCTGTCAAGCTGATTCGGCGTCACCGCATTGGGAAAGACCATGCGGATTATCAGTTCATTGGCAGCTATATCTTCTTTGGGAATGACAACAGTCATTTCTTTTTTTATGTCATCTTTCGTACAGATAATATTTTCTATTTTATTGCCGTTGGCATAGAGCCGTATTTTCTGCGAATCGTTATAAAGATTTGAATAAGTAAAGTGAAGCGTTACATCGCCCTTCTCATAGTTTGTGAGAGCAAAGCATACGCTTAGTTCGTTGCTGGCGGTTGCCGCGCCGTTTTCTTTATAAAGGCGGTAGTTTATCCCAGCCGCATATTCATTATCCGCAGTAAAGTCAATCATATCGCCGATGGCATAATCAACGCGGTTTATTTCGTGTGGGTTCCAGACTTCATATTCTCCGTTCCCGGATTGTCCGTAGGTAATCAGCCTGAGGTCATCTAACGAATGGTCATAGGGTTCGTTTATGGTGACTCTGCCTCGGATTGTTTCGTCGATTGTATGCAGCCGTTCCACATCGCTTTCCGTCGATATATCATAAACTGACGGTCCATAGGAGGAATAGTCGTCCATAATACATCCGGCGATGGCAGCAGTCAGGTTGCGGAAGTGTACGGGAGCGGAATTGTATGTCAACGTATCTTGCGTTTCATGGGGAAGTTTTATCAGGACGCCCGGATTGTCTTCTATATTGTTAGATTCGTGCAGCCCATGGTCGCCCAGAATGATGATGGCACTTGCATCATACGTGTTTGTCATTTTTAATTGTTCAATATATTCCCTGATAATTTTCATATCGCCCTGAAGAGCCGCATCTTCGCCATCATTGCCCGGTTTGGCCTGCGCGTCTATCATACATGGCAGGTGTATGCCCCAAAGGTGATAAAGGCGGAATGCCTTTTCATAATCGACGCTAAGTTGTCCGGACGCCTGAAAATCGCTGTAAAACTGAGCGTCATCGAGCTGGTAGCGGGTATCGGCTGAAGCAATGTCGTTTAGCAGTTCGGTACCGGATGACCAGAAATATTGTTTTACAAATTGCGGCATAAGATAAAAGTTTGTCAGTTTATAAAGCTGAAAGCCAAAGTCGGGATAATCGCCTATCCATTGGCTGCCGGTAATGGTATAATTATCTACGGCGTTTTCAGGAAAGGTCAATAAAGATTTTGTCGTTGTGTAAAAACGTACATCATAACCGTTATCATGAAATTCATCATATAAAGCCGTTTCTTCGCGGATGTCCTGTAAAAAGGAGTCACGCGGCTGCATCGGGTCATATTCCATTCCGAATAAGAGAACCGGCAGGGCATAGTGCGTTGGCGCGCCTCCGGATGTAACGTTGTCAAAGAACGTAAAATCATTTAAAAAGCCGTCTGCATAAGCGTCTGATACAAGATATTCTTCCAGTTTATAAGCCTGCAGGGCATCGACGATAAAGATAATAACGTTTTCCTGTGAGCCAATGGAAAATTCACCGTCTTTGGCATAGCCATAGTTGGCAGTGTCATCCGGTTTGACAGTAAATAAAAGTACGATAAGGGATGCTGCCTGCACGGCGCTTAAAAAATAAGAAATATATTTTATGGCTTTTTCCGTTTTATCTTTTTTCAGGCAGACTAAGGTAAGGCATACTGCCATACATAACAGCCAGAAAGAAACGCTGATAATGGTTTCCCGGCCGTATAAAGACCAATCAATTTTGGCGCCGTCAAGGGTCGGAAACTTAGGATTTAGAAAGTTTCCCTGGACATAGAAACTAAGTGTAAGGCCAAAGAAAAAGGCAATAAAAATATGCAGTATTTTTTCATTGGCAATGCAGATTGACAAAATGGAAAGTCCTGCCGCCAAAAGAAAGGAAACCGTTAATAAAATAGGCAGAATTTGATGATAGGAAATCATAAATTCATCAATATTTTCTAAAAATAAAGAACTTGGCGTAAAAATAGCATAGGTGATGATTAGAAAAAGCATCACCGGAAAAATCCTGGTAAGGATGCGCCTGCATGCAGAAAGGCTGATACGGCGGAGATTGAAAAATACAATGGACATGATGAGCGTAATCACCAGTTCCAGAATAATCCACTTTATTTTAAATCTGGCGCTCATTTCCCATAAGTGAAATTTCTGCATGCCAATCAGTTTTAAACCGATAAGAATACAGAGGTTTGTGATAACGGTACAGGAAATAATATAAAGAAGCAATGTTTTCCGGTCAAAATCCTGTTTCCTTTTATGTGAGAGGTAATATATGAAAAATGCCAATGTTCCGGGTAAAACAGCAATTATCAGTTCTAACATAGATTTCGCATCCTTTTTTATAGTATAAGGACAAAAGCCTCCGTACAATTATATAATATAAAATGATTTTATGCTATAATAAAATGAAAAGGAAAGCTGCCGCCACCCGCGCGGCCACCTCAGGTTGAGTAAAAGGCATGGTTATGGATATGGATAAACAAAAGCAGATATCGACGCTTGCCCGCGATATTATCAGGTTGTCGCATGACGGCATTTTAATGAATATGCGTTTTTTGGATGTGGCATTGTCCGCATTGAAGCTGGAAGAAAAAGCGGGCATGGGCGTTTTTGCCTATGACGGCAGCACACTTTATTATGACCCGGTTCTTTTACTTAGCAGATATCATAAAGAACCGCATTATATGGTAAGATTATATTTACATGTGCTTTTACATGCCATCTTTTACCATAGCTTTCAGACGGATAAATTAGAGAAAGATATCTGGAATCTGGCAACCGATATAGCCGTGGAAAATACGATTCTGGAAATGAACCTGTATCTTGCCGCCATGCCGTCGGATACGCTTTTAAAAAGCAGACTGGATATTTTAAAAAAACAGGCAGGCGGACTAAGCGCAGAGAAACTGTACAGGCATTTTAGGGTAGAGCCTCCGTCGCATAAGGCGTTAAGGCAGTGGCGTGAACTTTGTTATTATGATGAGCATTTGTACTGGGATAGAAAAGAAGAACTGACGCTTTCGCAGGAACAGTGGCGCAAAGTAAGCGAACGTATCAAAGCGGACTTGAAAAGCTTTTCCAAGGATAAAAACAATGCGCAGAGCATGGAGGAAAATCTGAGGGAAGCGACAAGACAAAGATATGACTACCGTGATTTCCTAAAACGTTTTATGGTAATGGGTGAGACGCTGCAGGTCAATGATGACGAATTTGACTATATTTATTATACGTACGGATTGTCGCAATACGGAAATATGCCGCTGGTAGAGCCGCTTGAATATAAGGATGCCAATAAAATCAAGGATTTTGTCATTGCGATTGACACTTCGGCTTCCTGCCGCGGGGAAGTGGTGCAGGCTTTTTTACAGCAGACATATCAGATTATGCAGCAGAGAGAAAATTTTTTTAGGAAAATCAACGTTCATATCATCCAATGCGATAATGAGGTGCAAAGCGATACGAAAATAACGTGCCGGGAAGATTTTGACGATTTTTTAAAAAGCGGAAAGCTTCACGGGTTTGGCTCCACCGATTTCAGACCGGTATTTGCGTATGTGGAAAAATTAAGGCAGGACGGCGGATTTGAAAATCTGAAAGGGCTACTCTATTTTACGGATGGCTACGGCATTTATCCTGACAGGATGCCGGATTATGATACGGCGTTTGTATTTTTGCGGGAGGACGGGGAAGCGCCGGAGGTTCCGCCATGGGCGATTAAAGTTGTGATAACGAAAGAGCAGTGTGAAACAGAAAAAGAGGAAGATGGGGATAGCGATGAATATTAAGCAGGCAAAAGAATATATTAAGGATTCCGTAACGTTATATCTGAAAAAAGATAAAGAGGGGGAATACAGGATTCCCGTTGTCAGGCAGCGGCCTATTTTTCTTTTGGGTGCGCCGGGAATCGGTAAGACGGCCGTTATGGAACAGATAGCACAGGAGCTTGGCATTGCACTTGTTTCTTATTCCATGACGCACCATACAAGGCAGTCGGCGTTGGGGCTTCCTTTTATTGCCCATAAGGAATATGAAGGATGGTCTTATGACGTATCGGAGTATACGATGAGTGAAATTATTGCTTCGATTTATGATGTGATGACGGACAGCGGCATAAAAGAGGGTATTCTTTTTCTGGACGAGATTAACTGTGTGTCGGAGACGTTGGCGCCCTCCATGCTGCAATTTTTGCAATATAAGGTATTCGGGAGGCATAAAGTGCCGGACGGCTGGGTCATTGTAACGGCCGGGAATCCGCCGGAGTATAATAAGTCGGTGCGGGAATTTGATATTGTGACGTTAGACAGAATGAAGATTTTGGAAGTTGAGGCGGACTATGCGGCATGGAAAGAGTATGCGAAAGACAGGCGTCTGCATACGGCAATTACCAATTATCTGGATTTGAAGAAAGAGGATTTTTACCAGGTAGAGACAACAGTCAGGGGCAAGAATTACATCACGGCAAGAGGCTGGGAAGATTTGTCGGCGATGATAACTCTCTACGAGGAAGAAAACCTGAAAGTGGAAGAGTCTCTGGTAGAACAGTATATCAGGAATCCCCGCGTGGTCAGGGAATTTAGCGCATACTATGACTTATACCAAAAATATAAAAGGGATTATCATGTGGAGGATATTCTGGCGGGCTGCGCACCCGCGCAGGTGAGTGAAAGAGCCGAAAAAGCGGACTTTGACGAAAGACTCTCCTTAATGGGCATGCTAATCGATTACGTACAGCATGAAATACAGGAAAATATGGAACGGCTTGACTGTATCAGCAATTTTCTTGTGCATATGAAAGCCGTTAAGAACAGCGTGGCACAAGAAAAAAAGACGGCGGATGATGTGATAAAGATGCTAAATGCACAGGCGGAAGGCAGGCAAAAAGGAATGGAGGCGCTGCAAAAAGCAGGTTCTTTATCGGATAGGGAAAAAAGAAAGCAGCGGGGCGTTATGAAGTTTTTGCGGGAATGCGAAAAGAATCTTCGTCTGGCGGATATCGAAAGCGGGGAGGACGCACTTTCTTTTTTGAAGACCCGTTATGAAAAAGAGGTGGATGCTTATAAAAGCGCGACCCAAAAGACGGGAAAGAAACTACACCATCTTTTTGCCTTTGTGGAAGATACTTTCGGCAGCGGCAACGAAATGTTGATTCTTATGACGGAGTGTACGGTGAATCAGGACAGCGCCAAATTTATCGGTATGTATGGCTGTGAGGATTATCAACGTCATAACGAAGAAATGATGATATCGGAGCGGGAAGATATATTGATGCGCCAGATTGAGGCGTTGGATTTATAAAATGCAGTTTTAACAGATAAAGGATAGTAAAATGATGACGGGTAGAATACTGGAAACAGATACGGATTACGGCAGGATACAATATGAAATTACAGAAGAATATGCGCTGGCGTCAGGCTATCGGGGCAAGGATATGTTCGTTACGATACCGGAACGGGTAGCGGATAAACCCGTTACCATCATTGGCAAAAAAGCTTTTCTGGGCGCGAAAAGTTTACAGACGCTTTTTTTACCGGAAAGTATTATAACGATACAGGACTGGGCGTTTGCCTCCTGCAGTTCTCTGGAGAAAATGACGCTGCCGCGAAAAAAATTAAATATCGGACAGGGAATTTTAAAAGACTGCGTAAGCCTTAAGCAGATTGTAACCGCGGGGGAGCTTTCACAGGATGAAGACGTATCTTACTTACTGGCGGCGGTTATGAATAAACTGGATGCCTTTTATCTGTTCGATGCAGCCGCGGCGGGCAGCGTAGAATGGCTGAAACAGTGGGATATGAAGATGATGTCGCTTATGGAACAGGATGATGCGGAGGGGTTTTCCAAAATGCTTTTATGCGGCGAGGAGGATTATGGCAGCAGGGAAAATAATCTGGATTATTACATGGAACAGAAAAGACGTTTTAAGGTCAGGCTGGCGATGCTCAGGCTGATGCACGATACGGCGCTTCCCGATGTTTTACGAGACAGACTGTTGTCCTATTTGCAGAGCCATAAAAAGGGAGAGCGTTTTGAGGAGACATGGCGGGTTGTTTTGGAAGAGCATGGAGATGAAAAAGAGTATTATCAATTTTTACTGGATAATGAATGTATTACGAATGAAAATATGAATGCGGTTTTAGAGGATATGGGCGGACAACATACGGAGATGAAAGCGTTTTTGATGCACTGGCAAAGCGGTCGGATAAGCGGAGAGGATGCATTTGTGGGGCTGGAGTGGTGAAAAAATAAAAAAGTCTTGCTTCTTTGATAATATTTATATATAATAGAGATAAGTTTAGTACCATACTAAATTTACATCATAAGTTCAAATAAAAATTTATTCAAATCGCCATCAAAGATGGCTCACAGAGTGTGAACAAAAACCTGCTTTGCAGGTTTTTTTGTTTATCGGTATATATGATATATACAAATTTTCTAATAATTTATCCAAATATGAAAATGAGTGGTATTTATAGAAATGCAATGGTATAATATGGTAAAATGCGACAAATTACAACAGGATATAGGAAAGGCGGTACATATGGAAAAAGAGTATTATTTGGGATTGGATTTAGGAACGGGTTCGCTTGGTTGGGCAGTAACTGATGAAAAATATGAAGTGCTGCGAAAACATGGTAATGCTCTTTGGGGAGTCAGATTATTTGAGAGCGCAAAGACGGCGGAAGAAAGAAGAATGTTTCGGACAGCCAGAAGGCGGCTTGCCAGACGAAATTGGAGAATAGAATTGCTGCAGGAAATTTTTGCAGAGGAAATTAATAAAGTAGACGACGGCTTTTATCTTAGAATGAAAGAAAGCCGTTATTTGCCGGAAGATAAAAGAAATGTCAATAAAGAGCGGCTGGAACTTCCATACGCGCTATTTGTTGATGTTGATTATACGGATAAGGACTACCATAAACAGTTTCCAAGTATTTATCATTTAAGATATTGGCTGATGACGACAGATAAAACGCCGGATATACGTTTGGTTTATTTAGCGTTACATCATTTGATGAAGCATAGGGGGCATTTCCTTTTTACGGGAAACTTTGAAAATATCAGGGAGGTTAAAGATATTTTCAGGCAATTTATACAAAGCATAAAAGATGAAGAATTGGATTGTCATTTAGATATTACGGATGAAAATATCATAGAAGTTGAAAATATTTTAAAAGACAGCAGACTGACAAAATCGACTAAAAAAACAAGGTTAGTGAAGCTTTTAAATGCAAAAACGGCGTGTGAAAAGGCTGTTTTATCTTTAATTTGCGGAGGAAAAGTCAGTTTAAGCGATGTTTTTGATAATAAAGAATTAGATAATTGCGAAAAAACTAAAATTTCTTTTGCGGAAAACGGTTATGACGACTATGTTAATGTAGTAGAGTCGGATTTAGGAGAGCAGTTTATGATTATCGCGCAGGCAAAAGCGATTTATGACTGGGCGGTTTTAGCGGATATTTTAGGCGAATATAATTCCATTTCCGAAGCGAAAGTCGCTGTTTATGAAAAACATAAAAATGATTTGAAATATTTAAAAAATTTAGTAAAAGAAAATTTAGGAAAAGAAACATATAAAAATGTTTTTGTGAAAACAGATGAAAAAATTACGAATTACAGCGCTTATGTCGGTATAACGAAGCAAAACGGAAAAAAGCAGGCATTGGCGGGAAAGCAATGCAGCAAGGAGGAGTTTTATTCTTTTTTAAAAAAGGAGATAATCAATAAAATTACTGACGAGAATAAAACCGCATATATAAGAGATGAAATGGAAAAAGGTACATTTTTACCAAAGCAGGTGACAAAAGACAACGGAGTCATTCCCTATCAGGTGCATTATTATGAATTAAAGCAGATTATTCAGCACTTGAAAGAACGCATTCCGTTATTAAAAGAAAATGAAGAAAAGCTATGCAGTCTTTTTACATTTAAAATTCCGTATTATGTGGGACCGTTAAACGGTATTAGAAAAAATAACGGTACGACAAATTGGGTGCAAAAAAGGAGCAGTGAGAAAATATCTCCATGGAATTTTAGCGAAATAGTTGACGAAGAAGCTAGTGCAGAGCAGTTTATTCGGAGAATGACGAATAAATGCACATATTTAATTCATGAAGATGTGCTGCCTAAAAATTCTATGCTGTATAGCAAATTTATGGTTTTGAATGAACTTAATAATTTGAAAATTAATGGAGAACCGATTAGCGTCGCTTTGAAACAGCAGATTTATAAAAATTTGTTTCAACGCTATAGAAAAGTAACGCAAAAGAAATTGAGAGATTATCTTGTGCGGGAGGGAATTGCAGAAAGAAATGTTGAGATTAGCGGAATTGATGGAGATTTCAAGGGAGCATTAACGGCTTATCATGATTTTAAAGAAAAATTAACGGACTGTGACTTATCACAGAATGAACAAGAAAAGATTATTTTAAATATTACCTTATTTGGTGAAGATAAAAAGCTTTTGCAACAGAGGCTTACAAAGCTGTATCCTGGATTAACGACGGCGCAGGTAAAAGCATTATGTACGCTTTCCTATACGGGTTGGGGACGGCTTTCTAAGACCTTTTTGGAAGAACTCACAGAATGCTCACCGGAAACAGGAGAGGATTGGAGCATTATGCAGGCATTATGGGAAACGAACGATAACCTTATGCAGGTACTAAGTGAGAAATATTCCTTTGCGCAGGCGGTTGAGAAAGAAAACCATAAGGAAGAAAGCAAAGAAATATCATATGAGTATGTTGAAAAACTGAATGTTTCACCAGCGGTAAAGCGGCAGATTTGGCAGACAATTCTCGTTGTGAAAGAACTATGCAAAGTAATGGAAAATCCTCCGGCAAGAGTGTTTGTGGAAATGGCGAGAGGAGAAGCGGAAAAGAAAAGAACAAATTCCCGTAAGAAAAGATTAGTGGAGTTATATAAAAATTGCAAACAAGAGGAACGGAACTGGATAGAAGCGTTAGAAAATACGGAAGAGCATCAGTTAAGAAGCGACAAACTTTATCTGTATTATACGCAGAAAGGGCGTTGTATGTATTCCGGTGAGGTCATTCAGTTAGAAGATTTGTGGGATAATCGTAAATATGATATAGACCATATCTATCCACAGTCAAAGGTTATGGATGACAGTTTGGATAACAGAGTACTTGTCAAAAAGGAATATAATGCGGAAAAATCTGATAATTATCCAATTAATGAGAGTATCAGAAAGAAAATGCAGCCGTTTTGGAAAGCGTTGTTGGAGAGTGATTTTATATCAAGAGAAAAGTACGAACGCTTGATAAGAAGCACAGAATTTGAGCCGAATGAACTGGCAGGTTTTATCGCAAGGCAGATAGTAGAAACACGGCAGGGAACAAAGGCAGTAGCCTCTATATTAAAGCAAATGCTGCCTGATACGGAGATTGTTTATGTAAAAGCCCAAATTGCTTCACAATTCAGGCAGGAATTTGATTTGATAAAAGTGCGTGAGATGAATGACTTGCATCATGCGAAAGACGCCTATTTGAATATTGTAGTAGGCAATGTTTATTATACGAAATTTACAAGCAACGCCGCATGGTTTATAGAAAAAAATCCCGGCAGAAGCTATAATTTAAAAAGGATGTTTACCTCGGAGAAAGATATTGCCCGTAATGGAAAGACAGCGTGGAAATCGGGAGAGGATGGCACAATTCGCACTGTAAAAAGAATCATGAATAAAAATAATATTCTGGTGACAAGAAGAAGCTACGAAATGCGGGGCGGCTTGTTTGACCAACAACTGATGAAAAAAGGAAAGGGGCAGGTGCCGATTAAAGGTAGTGATGAAAGGTTGTGCGATATTCAAAAATACGGCGGATATAATAAAGCAGCCGGTACTTATTTTATGCTGGTAGAATCGGAAGATAAAAAGGGTAATAAAATAAGGACTATAGAATATGTACCTTTGCATTTAAAAAGCCGAATAGAGCAAAACGAAGGGGAAGCGTTACAATATTTAATCAATGAGAGAAAATTAAAGAATCCAAGAATAGCATTAAGTAAAATAAAAATTGATACCTTGTTTAAAGTAGATGGTTTTTATATGCGCTTATCAGGAAGAACCGGTAATCGATTATTGTTTTGTGGTGCAACACAGTTGATTTTGGGTATAAAAGATGAACAAATATTAAAGAAAGTAACGAAATATGTATTACGGAAAAAAGAGAATAAAGAGGCAAAGATTGTAGAGCATGATAAGCTGGAGGAAACGGACTTGCTGCATTTGTACGATTTATTTTTAGATAAAATACAGCATACAGTGTATCATACACGATTGAGCGCGCAGGAAAAGACATTAATAGAGGGGCGAGATACCTATATCAATCTAAGTAAAGAAGATAAATGTATGGTATTAAATGAAATACTACATATGTTTCAATGTCAGAGCGGCGCGGCGGATTTACAGTTGATTGGAGGACCGGGGCGAGCAGGAATTTTGGTATTGAGCAATGATATTACAAAATGTAAACAAATTTCTATTATAAATCAATCTCCGACAGGCATCTATCAACAGGAGATTGACTTAAAGACGGTATGAGTTGGCGGATTATTGTTATCTCGAAACGGGCGAAATTGGATTACCAGTTAGGGTATATGGTAGTCAGAAGCGATGAGATAACCAAAATTCATTTAGGAGAAATCTCTACAATATTAGTGGAATCCACAGCGGTTTCTATTACGACCAGTTTGCTTTCGGAATTGGCAAAGAAAAAAATTAAAGTGATTTTTTGTGATGAAAAGAGGAATCCGTCCTCTGAATTAGTCGGTTATTATGGAAGCCATGATACGAGTAATAAGGTCAGAAAGCAGATTCAATGGAACAAAAATACAAAAGAGGCGGTTTGGACTGAAATCGTAACGGAAAAGATACGGAAACAGAAAGAACTGCTGGAATATTTGGGAAAGGAGGAATCGGAACTATTAGCAGGCTACCTGAAAGAAATCAACTGGAATGATGAGTCTAACAGAGAGGGACATGCTGCCAAAGTATATTTTAATGCATTGTTTGGTTTGGATTTTACGCGTACTGCAGATAATTTTATAAATGCGGCATTAAATTATGGGTATTCCATTATTTTATCTGCGTTTACGAGAGAAATTACAGCTAACGGCTATATCACGCAGCTTGGATTATTTCATGATAATATGTTTAATCAATTCAATCTTGCCTCGGATTTAATGGAGCCTTTTAGAATCCTGATTGATAAAAAAGTCGTTAGCATGAGTTTGAGCCAATTCGAGCATGATGAAAAAATGCAGATAGTCAATATTCTAAACGATGAAATAAGGATAGATGGAAAAGTCCAATATGTCAATAATGCCATAAAAATATATTGTAAAAGCGTGTTTGACGCCTTAAATGAAAATGATAGTTCCTTGATTCGATTTTATCAAATTGAGTTATAGATTTATGAGAGTGTTAGTATTTTTTGACTTACCTGTTTTAACGGGGGAGCAGCGCAGAGCGTATACTAAGTTTCGCAAATTTCTTTTAAAGAGTGGATTTTTAATGTTGCAGGAGTCTGTTTATTGTAAGTTGGCATTGAATGGAACTGCTGTTCAGGGAATTGTCGATAATATTCATAAAAACAGCCCAGCAGAGGGACTGGTGCAATTATTGACAGTCACAGAAAAGCAGTATGCCAAAATGGACCTGATTATAGGTGAGATAAAAAGCGAAGTGTTAGACAGCGACGAGAGGTTGGTAATATTATGAAACTGGCTCATCCGGAATTGGAACGGCAGATTTTATTTGATAATTGTCAAAGCTGTGAGTGGGTGATAGAATCCCCTGTATTATTTGCAAAATATGTGGAAGAATTGTATTTTCAAGCAGAGGGAAAAGAGGGCGGATTTGTTTTATCAGAAGATGATAAGGAAATTGATATAGAAAAATCGTTGGAGGTCATTATCAATCCTTTTGCAGTTAGTGTGAATGATAAAAAAATTTTAAATAAGTTATATGCCAAACTATCAGAAGTATCAGCGATGGAAGAGATGTATTTGCTAACGCAGAAGATACAAAGCGAATTGCAAACTTATATGTTACAGTTAGAATACATATGCCCATATATGTTAGCGATGGATACGGAAGTTGATATGACAAATATTATGAAAGCAATGGGAGTCAGGATTGAAAATTATGCCGATGATTATTTTGAAAATTTAATACTATATATTAAAATGATAGCGGAGTTGTTGCAGAAAAAAATAGTTGTTTTAGTAAATATTGGGAGTTATATCGAACAAGAGCAAATAGAACAACTATTTATGGCGGCGTTGCATAGTGAGATAAAGCTACTCTTAATTGAAAATAAGCAGAGAAGCTTTTCAAATGAAGTGGTTCGATATATAATTGATAAGGATGGATGTGAAATCTAAAAGTATGTTTGAGTACCGATTTTGTGCAGATGATGGCATTTCATTTTTAAATTTGAGGTTTGAGAATGATGTAAAAATGTATGGTACTCAAGCGTTGTTTACTCAATGAATGGCGGGGTAGCAGTTTGAGAATGATGTAAAAATGTATGGTACTCAAGCGAATGGTGATGTTCCAAAAGTACAGGGAAAGTTTGAGAATGATGTAAAAATGTATGGTACTCAAGCAATTAGCAAGAGATTTATTAAATATCATCAGTTTGAGAATGATGTAAAAATGTATGGTACTCAAGCTGTCAGCTTGCTATGCACGTTGCATAGTGTGTTTGAGAATGATGTAAAAATGTATGGTACTCAAGCTGTTCTCTGTATTATTCATAATTACATCTCGTTTGAGAATGATGTAAAAATGTATGGTACTCAAGCGGCATATTCCCTTACTCCGACTACATCGTCGTTTGAGAATGATGTAAAAATGTATGGTACTCAAGCTGTTTTCTTTCCAGTTTGTCCAATTCCCGGTTTGAGAATGATGTAAAAATGTATGGTACTCAAGCCTTTAGTACCCTTAACAACTTTTTGCTGTAGTTTGAGAATGATGTAAAAATGTATGGTACTCAAGCAATAAAAAAATACCCAAACAAACCAGCAATGTTTGAGAATGATGTAAAAATGTATGGTACTCAAGCAAAATGAACGAAGCAGAGCGCGAACGCATAGTTTGAGAATGATGTAAAAATGTATGGTACTCAAGCTAGAAAGGGGCGGCAGAATGTACGGAAATCGTTTGAGAATGATGTAAAAATGTATGGTACTCAAGCTGCTGGACTTGATAAACTTGGAAATGTAGCGTTTGAGAATGATGTAAAAATGTATGGATGTTACTTATTACAGTGGGTAAGATGGAATTTGAGTGAGGAAAAATATGATATAAGTAGGATGATGATAAAAGGGAACTTGTCAGAGTAGAAGCAAAGGCTCATAATGAGTTTAAGAAAAGACAAAGGAAATTGCAGAAGCCGCAAAAGAGGAAATAAAAGTGCATCTGGTTGGGAAAATAGATAAAGATATTTATAGATGTGTAACGGATGATATTGTTACAGATGAGGTTATTATTACGGATAGTCAGATTCAGCACATAAAGAATCGGCATCCGAATGATTATGAGAGGTTTTCACAATATTTTAATCAAATTCTCAAAGAGCCAGATTACATCATTGAAGCAAATAAATTAGATACAGCAGTGATTCTAAAAGAAATTGTGGATAATGGGGAAAATTTTCAAACAGTACTCAGATTATGCACATCAAAAGAACCGGATGGATATAAAAACTCAATTATTACTTTTCTTAAAATAGATGAAAAAAGATGGAAACGTTATTTAAGGACAAAGAAGATTCTTTACAAAAAAGAATAATTTTGCTATACTGTGGATACAATAAAAAAGTCCTTTGAGGTGGTCAATTTCGTGGCAGCCACACACCTTTTAGGTCAAAAGAGATGCAGGGGAACGCCACGCCTGCCAAAGGACTTTTTTTAGGACAAATAAAGGTTCCTTTGAGGTAGAAAATTCGTGTCGCAAAGGAGTCTTTTACTGGCCTTGAATCTTAGAATAATAACTTTGTTATGAAAGACAGCCTAATCGGCTGTTTTTTTAATATTCCCATTCGTCAACGGTGACGTAAAATGCCAACCAAGTATATCCGCGTCATAACGCGAAAAAATTGTATGAATTATACAAAATATAAAAGAAAGAAAAGCAAAAACTTTACAATTACATCTTGCATACCCGCCATTTCTATGATAAACTAAATTCTGCTTGATATAGGGAAAGGAGCAGTTTTTGAATGGGAGCGTTAAGGATTGTATTAACCGTTATATATATTATTATTTGTATCGCGCTTGTGATACTGGTATTGATGCAGGAGGGAAAATCCGCGGGCTTGGGAGCCGTAAGCGGTGCAGCCGAAACATATTGGGGAAAGAATAAAGGCCGTTCTATGGAAGGAAAGCTTGTTAAGATTTCGACGGGTCTGGCGGTAGGCTTTATGCTGTTAGCCATTATTCTGAACCTGAATATTTTTTAGGTCATGTGAAGCGCTCTTGCATAAGGGCGCTTTTTTAGTATGGAAAGCAGGGAAAAAGAAAAGAGATGGAAAGTAATCAGGAGTTGTTTGAAAAAAGAAAAAAATTAATATGCGAACTTGTGGAAGACGAGTTGTATGCACCGATGAAAGAAAAGGAACTGGCCGCGTTCATGCAGGTTGCCAAAGCGGACAGGGAGGCGTTTAAGCAGGTGCTTGACGCGCTTTTGGCGGAGGGGAAAATCGAACTGACAGCCAAGGGTAAGTACGTCAAATCGGATTCCCGTTTTTTGACAGGCACTTTTATCGGCAATGCCAGAGGATTCGGCTTTGTGGAGATAGAGAGCAGGGAGGAAGATTTGTATGTGCCGGAGAATATGACGAACCATGCTTTTCATCTGGATAAAGTACAGGTGGAACTATTACCGGGAAAGCGTGGTAAGAGGCAGGAGGCAGTTGTCCGCAAAATATTGGAACGCGGCATGGCTCAGATTGTGGGAACGTATGAGCAATCGGCGTCTTTTGGTTTTGTGATTCCCGATAATACAAAACTGGCTTCGGATATTTTTGTACCCAAAGAGCGTTCTAAGGGAGCGGTAAGCGGGCATAAAGTAGTGGTAGAGCTGACAAGCTACGGGGATGAAAAACATAAGCCGGAGGGAAAAGTAGTAGAGATTCTGGGGCATATCAATGACCCCGGTGTGGATATTGTGTCGATTATCCGTGGCTTTGATTTGCCTGTCGCATTCGGGGAAAAAGTGATGAATCAGGCACAGAGGATTCCGGATGAAATACAGGAAGCTGATATGGCGGGCCGTCTGGACTTGCGGAATGTAGAAATGGTGACAATAGACGGCGAGGGTGCAAAGGATTTGGATGATGCGGTCAGCCTTTCCAAAGAGGGCGATATGTACCGTCTGGGCGTCCATATTGCGGATGTGTCTAATTATGTGCAGGAAAATTCGGCGTTGGACTGGGAGGCGTATGAGCGTGGAACGAGCGTTTATCTTGTGGACAGGGTGATTCCCATGCTGCCTCATAAACTCTCAAACGGTATCTGTTCCTTAAATCAGGGGGTGGACAGACTGGCTCTAAGCTGTCTGATGACGATTGATGAAAAAGGAAACGTGACGGATTATCAGATAGCGGAAACAGTCATCCGCGTAGATAGAAGAATGACTTATACAAGCGTAAAAAAGATTTTGGAAGACCATGACGAGGCCGAGCGTAAGGAATATGAGACATTTGTGCCGATGTTTGAACTGATGGAAAAACTGGCGGCGATTTTACGGCAAAAAAGACATAAGCGCGGCTCTATTGATTTTGATTTCCCGGAGAGTAAGATTTTATTGGACAAAGAGGGGAATCCGACAGAGATTAAACCGTATGAGCGTAATGTGGCGACCAAGATTATCGAAGATTTTATGTTGATTGCCAATGAGACCGTGGCGCAGCATTTTTTCTGGATGGAAATACCTTTTGTCTATCGTACCCATGACAATCCCGACCCGGAGAAAATTGCGAAACTTTCTACGTTTCTTCATAATTTTGGGTATTATATGAAAACCGTAAAAGAAGAGGTGCATCCGAAAGAGATACAGAAGCTTTTAGATAAAATGGAGGGTACGCCTGAGGAAACGCTGATTAGCAGATTGACGCTGCGCAGTATGAAACAGGCAAAATATACCGTGGAGTGCAGCGGGCATTTCGGGCTTGCCTGTCAGTATTATTGCCATTTCACTTCCCCTATCAGGCGCTATCCGGATTTGCAGATACACAGGATTATTAAGGAGCAGTTACGGGGGCGGTTGCAGGAAAAACGAATCGAGCATTATCAGAGCAGGCTGCCGGTGGTGGCAAAGCATTCGTCCGAAAGGGAACGCCGCGCCGAAGAAGCGGAACGGGAAACGGATAAATTAAAGAAAGCCGAATATATGGAGGCGCATATCGGAGAAACGTTTGACGGCGTCATATCCGGCATTACGAGCTGGGGCATTTATGTGGAACTGTCAAATACGATAGAGGGCATGATACATGTAGCCAAACTGCCGGGAGATTATTATGTTTATGATGAAAACGCCTATGAGATGATAGGAGAAAAGACCGGCAAAAAATATCGCCTCGGAGAGCAGATTCGTATTCGGGTGGACGGCGTGGAACGGATGACAAGGACAATAGATTTTTCGGTTTGGGAGCAGGAAGATTGAGGGAAAGGCATGGTTATAGAAGATGGCAAAGGAAGCAATGAAGTTAGTTGCGAATAATAAAAAGGCATATCATGACTTTTTCATAGAAGAAAAGTATGAGGCCGGTATCGCCCTGCACGGTACGGAGGTAAAATCCCTGCGGCTTGGCAAGTGCAGCATCAAAGAGGGGTTTATCCGCATAGAAAACGGGGAAGCCTTTGTATATGGCATGAATATCAGTCCGTATGAAAAAGGTAATATTTTCAACAAAGACCCGTTACGCGTCAGAAAGCTGTTACTGCATAAAATGGAAATCCGTAAGTTAGCAGGAAAGATAAGCGAACAGGGATATACGATTGTTCCTTTGCAGGTCTATTTTAAGGATGGCAGGGCAAAAGTGGAAATCGGACTTGCCAAAGGTAAAAAAATCTATGACAAGAGACAGGATATCGCTAAAAAAGACCAGCGCAGAGAACACGAGAGAGATTTTAAAATCAGAAATCTCTAAAAAGAATAGAAAAATCAACGAGGTTATGCTATAATGTAATAGCCGCAAAAGAAAAACAAGCGACTGCGAAGCAGGCATTTGTTTTTCTTGCGGCATTAACGGGCAAACAAAATAAGGGCCAGTCAAGGTTTCGACAGGGGTCTTGCAGCTGGAGAAGCTATCCGCA
>JAMPCN010000054.1 GCA_023666125.1 Bacillus sp. (in: firmicutes)
GGCAAAGAGGCTGATTTCTATGTGGTGGAAATTGGAGACGGACCGAGTAAACTGTAGTAAATATTAGGTGATTGCGAAGCTCTGTTTTTCAAAACATCACTGTACAATAGAAACAAATCACCGCAGAGTTATGGAAATGTGAGTTTCGCAATTACCTACTAATAAATATGGAGAGAAGGAGAGAAACGGCATGATTCAGACAAATATAAAGAAATTAGTAGTATATGGTTTGAAAACAGGATTAATAGAAGAAGCAGATAAAATTTATACAACAAACAGACTGTTGGAATTGTTTCAGTTGGACGAGTTGGAGGAAAGTGACACGGATGTCACAATGGAAACAGACGAACTTGAAACCGTGCTTTCCGAAATGATGGATTACGCATATGAGCATGGCATTATGACAGAAAACAGTATTGTGTATCGGGATTTGTTTGATACGAAAATTATGAGTATGCTTGTACCAAGACCGAGCGAAGTGATTGCAAAATTTGAGAAAAAGTATGAGCAGAGTCCGCAGGAGGCGACGGATTATTTTTACAAGCTGAGTCAGGATACGGATTATATCAGAAGATACCGCATTAAAAAAGACCAGAAGTGGATTGCTTCGACCAAGTACGGTGATTTGGATATTACAATTAATCTGTCCAAACCGGAGAAAGACCCCAAGGCGATTGCCGCGGCGAAAAGCGCAAAGCAGAGCGGTTATCCGAAGTGTCTGCTCTGTATGGAGAATGAGGGCTATGCAGGAAGAGTGAACCATCCCGCAAGGCAGAATCACAGAGTGATTCCGGTTACCATCCACGGGAGCAGATGGGGCTTTCAGTATTCTCCTTATGTGTATTATAATGAGCATTGCATCGTGTTCAATTCCAAACATATCCCGATGAAGATTGAGCATGATACGTTCTGCAAATTATTTGATTTTGTAAAACAGTTCCCGCATTATTTTGTCGGCTCTAATGCCGATTTGCCGATTGTCGGCGGCTCTATTTTAAGCCACGACCATTTTCAGGGCGGGCATTATGAGTTTGCGATGGCAAGGGCAAAAATAGAAAGAACTTTTACGATAAAAGGATTTGAGGATATGGAAGCGGGAATCGTCAACTGGCCGATGTCCGTTATCCGTATTTCAGCGAATGATACCGACAGGCTGATTGCGCTGGCGGATGTGATTTTGGACGCGTGGAGGGGCTACAGCGACGAGGCGGCTTTTGTGTTTGCCGAAACGGACGGCGAACCGCACAACACCATCACACCGATTGCCAGAAAGCGCGGCGATAAGTTTGAGCTGGATTTGGTTCTTAGGAATAATATTACGACTGAGGAGCATCCGCTTGGCGTATACCATCCCCATGCCGAACTGCATCATATCAAAAAGGAAAATATCGGTCTGATTGAAGTTATGGGACTTGCCGTGCTTCCGGCGCGTTTAAAAGACGAGATGGAAAAATTAGCGGAGGCAATTCTTGCCGGAGCGGATATCTGCAAGGATGAATTGCTGGAGAAGCATGCGGATTGGGTGGATGAATTTTTACCGAAGTATCAGGGAGTGAACAAGGACAATATTATGGATATTCTGCATAAGGAAATCGGCAATGTCTTTATGCGGGTACTGGAGGACGCCGGGGTGTATAAAAGAACGCCGGAAGGACAGGCGGCGTTTGACAGGTTTGTGGAGTATTTGAACAGGTGATGGGTGAGAAAACTTAATTCGGATTATTTTTAAGTGGCAGATAGTCAATAGATTATCTGCCATCTGCTATATTTTACAGTAGAAAAATAATATATCTGTTTATGGAAAAAATTGATTGAGAAGAAAGCTTTATTATAGTATAATATGTTTATGAAAAATTAATCAAATATGCACTGTTTATAGGACATATATAGTAAAAAATTGTTGGTAATAATGTATTAGTAGAAAATTATAAAAAATAATAGAGAGCAGGTGACAACTATGCCGGAACACCAGACAATAGAATACAAAGAATCATGGCATGATGAGTTCTTAGAGTGGATTTGCGGATATGCAAACGCGTATGGCGGAACGCTTTATATTGGCAGGAATGATAACGGAGATGTTGTCGGACTCAGCGATAAAGACAGAAAAAAATTATTGGAAGCTATTCCCAATAAGATTACAGATACAATGGGTATTGTAGCGGATGTCAACCTGCTGCATGAGGGTAACTTACAATACATTGAAATTATCGTGGACAAGTACCCTGCACTTATCAGTTATCATGGTAAATATTTTTATCGTTCTGGCAGCACCATGAGAACGATAACCGGAAAAGAACTGGATAAGGCGATTTTGAAATCGCAGGGCAGAACATGGGACGGTATGCCGATTCCTAGATTAAAGGTTGAGGACTTAAGACCGGAGGCAATAGAACTGTTCAAGGAGAAAGCAGTAAGGCGGGGCAGATTGACACCGGAGGAAACGAGAGTTGAAGATTCTATTTTGCTGGATAATCTGCACTTATATGATGAGGATGGCTATTTAATCAGGGCGGCAATGCTTGCCTTTTATAAGGACCCGGAGAAATGGGTGACAGGCGCATATGTAAAAATAGGTTATTTTGCACAGTCGGATGCAGATTTAAAATATCAGGATGAAGTGCATGGGTCTTTAATTGAGCAGATTGATAAGACAGTTGATTTGGTTTATACAAAATATTTGAAAGCATTAATTTATTATGAAGGGATTCAGAGGATTGAACAGTTTATGTTTCCGCAGGAAGCGTTTCGTGAGATATTGTTGAATGCAGTAGTTCATAAAGATTATAGCGCCTGTAATCCAATTCAGATTAGTGTATATGAGGATAAAATCTACATTTGGAATGATGGTGAGATGCCGTCTGAGCTGAACACAACAGAGAAACTGTTTGAAAAGCATTCTTCCAAACCATATAATCCTAAACTTGCAAATGTATTTTTTATGAGTGGTATGATAGAGGCATGGGGCAGAGGGTTTGACAAAATCAAGGAGGCATGTGCAAAGCATGATGGTCGTCTGCCGGAATACCATATCAGTGCATCCGGAATTATGGTGCTTTGCAAGGCGTGCGATAAGTATATGGAATTGCTTTCCGGTGAAGAAAATAATTCGCTCATTTCAGATGAGCGAATTATGAGCGAATTAATGAGTGGAAAAATGAAAGAACCTGTACAACAGATTCTTGAGTATTTGAAAAATCATGATACTATTACCACGACAATGGGAAAGGAAATAACAGGTAAATCAGAAGCTCAAGTTCGCAGATATTTGAAGGCACTAACTGATTGCGGAGTTATTAAAAGTAAAAAAACGACAAAAGGAAATATGTATACAAGAATTTAAAATAATTCGCTCATTTCAGATGAGCGAATTATGAGCAAAAAGGATATATAGAAAGCAATGAAATGGTTATTTTTTGACGTCGGTTCAACAATAATGAACGAGCAAGCCGCGTATGAACATAGAATGAAAGACATAGCTGCGTTGGCAAATATGTCTTTTGAGAAAGTATACGAGATGGCGATAGCATATTATAAGCAAATATTACTGCTTTTCCTTTATAGGCACAATTTGCAATGTATAGCCTAACGGCGTCAGGATTTTTAACAGGCTGTTTATTTGAGGGGAATGGACAGCAGACTCCATTCGTGCGATAACAGGCTGTTTGATGTTGCATATTTGGGATAATTGCGATTGTGTCAATCCTTTTTCCTCACGAATCTTTACCATGGTACGAATCAAGTCTTTCTCCAGTTCGATTGCGTTCCACTCCTCCTGCGTTAATGTGAAATCTTTTTTCAATTCTTTCCATGTAGCCATATTATTGATTCCTTTCCAGATAATCCTGTAAGTTTCTTTTCGCCTGCTCAATTTCTTTTTTTGGTGTTTTTTGAGTTTTTTTCGTAAAATAATGAAGAACAATGAATTTATTATCTTTATAGTAAGCATAAAGAAATCTGTTTTTTAATGGTCTGAGTTCCCAAATTTCACCATCCAGATGTTTTGTTGCCGGCTGGCCAATTCTTGTGCCAAATTCTTCAAGTAAATCAAAATAAGTGACAATTTTATTAAAATTTATACGGCTTTCTTTATTGGTAGCTGATTTTTGGTTAAGATCTTTGATATAGTCAGCTATTTCAGATTTGCCATTTTTATCTTCGTAAAATTCAATTTCATACATAGTATTTCCTTTCATAATGGATTATATCAAATTTGATATCAAAATTCAATATCAAATTTGATATAACAGGATTTTTCAAATTCTCGTTCCCCTTGAATATATCCTTATAAAATGATACACTTAATACCAACAGAAGCAGCCATAACAAACAGATTCCGCACATAAAGGGAGAGACAAAATTGAAAAAAACAGTTATCGTAGGTTACGGAAACATGGGCAGCAAATATGCGGCCAGAATTTATAACGGCGAAATACAGGATTTATCGCTGTACGGCGTCGTGTGCAGAAATGCGCCGGGGCAGCAGAAAATCAGAGAGAGTATGCCGGAAGTTGTTATTTTCCCGGATGAAGACAGTATGTTTGCGGAGTGTGAAAAATTTGACGCGCTGATTATCACGACGCCGCATAAGGAACATGTGAGAGTGGTAAAAAAAGCGCAACAGGCCGGTCTTCATGTGTTATGTGAGAAGCCGCTTGGCGTAACCGCCAAAGAGTGCAGGGAAGTAACAGCGGATATGGCAACTTCCGTTTGCGCCACGATTTTTAACTGGCGGGCAAGAGACGTATACAGGGAAGTGCATGGCTATTTAACAGACGGGAAACTGGGGCGTCTGCATCAGGCGGTATGGACGGCAAATTTCTGGTATCGCCCGGAATGTTATCATACGGCTTCCGCATGGAGAAGCAGTTGGCAGGGCGAAGGAGGCGGATTATTGATTAATCAGAGCCAGCATTTACTGGATATGTGGAACTGGCTGTTCGGGCAGCCTTGCGAGGTTTCGGCGCAGATAGGTTACGGGAAGTACAATAACATTCAGGTAGATGATAAAGTATCGCTTTTCTTTAAGCATGAAAACGGAATGTGGGGAACTTTTATTTCTTCCACCGGGGATTCTCCGGGAACGAACAGGCTGGAAATACATGGGGAAATGGGAAAGCTTATCGTGGAAGATAATAAATATATCAGTCTGTATCAAAACGAGGCTTCCACAGTGCAGGTATCCAAAACCTCTCAGGATATGTATGAGAAAATTCCTTTCCGGGAAAAGAAATGGGAAGTAGAACAGAAAAAAGACGAATACACGGTTATCTTACAAAACTTTGCGGATGCAATGGAAGGACGCGAGGAGCCGCTGGCAACGTTTTTAGACGGCTGTAAGGCGATAGAAAACACCAATGCGGCATATTTGTCAGACTGGCAGCATAGCGCGGTAACGATTCCATGCAATGACGAGAAATATTGTCAGGAACTGGAGAAACGGATGCTTTAAGAAATGGAGGAACTTTTGCTCCTCCATTTTTTATGAGACACGCAATTTTCATTACGCAAAACAGATAGAAAATATCTGTAGACAGGCGGATGTATGATGATTTGCATTATAGCTCATTGGAAGAGTCGAACAGACTGCCGAGGAAGTCATAGAAACTTCCCTGCTGTTGATTGTTCATTTTCTGATATAGAGATATAAGGCGTTGGTATTTTTTGAGATTGTGCATATTGTCTTCAAGTAGGAAGTCTGCGTTCATGCGCTCGTCTGAAAGGTAAAGAATGTAATCCGTAGAGACTTTAAAAAGACGTGAAAGCTCGATTAAAAGCATGGCGTCAGGGGTACTTGCGCCGGTCTCAATCTTGCTTAACATCGTTTGGTTAGCGCCGATGAGTTCAGCAAGCTGCGTCTGTGTGAAATGTTTTTCTCTTCTCAGTTCTTTAATTCTTGTTTTCATTTGCATTATCCTTTCTCTTATTGTATTCTTTTTTCCGGCGGAAAGTATTCCAATTTTTAATGGAGATATTCCGCAGAGAATGTTTATTCAATATTGAATAAAAGGGAAAATAGGAAATGGCAAAAATAACGTAAAATGTTGTAAAATTTGCGCTTGACAAACGATTCTTCAACGAATTTCAGGTGTGAAAAAAATTACCGGGAGAATAAAAAAGAGCGGAGGCATTATCATGAAAATCCTTTTGACTGCCGTGAATGCAAAATATATCCATTCCAATCCTGCCGTATACAGTCTGCGGGCTTATGCGGGAAAGTCGCTTATGCCGTATATCGAAGTTGCGGAATATACCATCAATCATAGAAAAGAAGAAATCCTTGCCGACATTTACCGCAGAAAGCCTGACGTAATTGCCTTTTCCTGTTATATCTGGAACTGGGATATGATAAGCGGCCTTTTGGCGGAACTGCCGAAGATACTGCCTGAAACGGATATCTGGCTTGGCGGGCCGGAAGTTTCTTATTATCCGGAAAAACTGTTGGAAAAATATCCCATGACGACGGGCATTATGATTGGAGAGGGAGAAGAGACGTTCCGCGAGCTGGCGGAGAGTTACCGCGTTGCCGCCGCGTCGGGCATAAAGGCATCGGACATAGAATTTGAAAAGATACGGGGCCTCGTATATCGTGCGAAAGTAAAAACAAAAGGAATGCCGGATACGGGAATAAAAACGAAGGGAACTCCGGAAACGGAAATTCGTCACACGCCGGCGCGGGAATTGACGGACATTTCTGCGATTCCTTTTCTATATGAGGACTTAACGCCGTTTGAAAATAAAATTATTTATTATGAAAGCAGCCGGGGCTGTCCATACAGATGCAGCTACTGTCTTTCTTCTATTGATAAAAAGGTGCGGCTTAGAAATCCTGATATCGTGAAAAAGGAGCTGCAGTTTTTTCTGGAACATAGAGTAAAACAGGTAAAATTTGTAGACCGGACCTTTAACTGCACTCATGAACATGCAAAGGAAATCTGGAAATATTTGGCAGAGCATGATAACGGCATCACGAATTTTCATTTTGAAATTGCCGCGGATATTATTTCCGAAGAAGAACTGGAGATTCTTGCAAAGATGCGTCCGGGGCTTATGCAGATGGAAATCGGCGTGCAGACTTTTAACCCGCGGACATTGCAGGAAATTAGACGAACGACCAATATGGATAGATTAAAAGAGGTAGTGGAACGAATCCAAAGCGGCGGAAATATCCATATCCATCTGGATTTAATAGCGGGGCTTCCCTATGAAGATTATGGGAGTTTTATACATTCTTTTAACAGCGTATATGACATGAAGCCGCAGCAGCTTCAACTTGGGTTTTTAAAAGTATTAAAAGGTTCTTATCTATATGAAAAGGCTGCCGATTATGGAATACGGTATATGGATACGCCGCCTTACGAAGCGCTTTCTACCAAGTGGATTTCCTATGAGGAGTTATTGTTACTAAAGCAGGTAGAAGAGATGGTGGAGGTATATTATAACAGCGGCCAGTTTGCTTATACAATGCCGGTGATACAGACGGTTTTTCCGGATGCTTTTACCATGTATCTGCGGCTGGCGGATTTTTACCGCGAGAACGGATATGCGCTTATGACGCCCGCGAGAATCTATCGCTATCAGGTATTGTTTGATTTTGCCATGACGACAAAGCTTGCAGGGCAGAAAGAATTATTATGCCAGCTATTGACTTTTGATTTGTATTTGAGAGAAAATAGTAAAAGCAGACCGGATTTTGCAAAAGAGCTGACGCCTTATAAAGAGAAGATTCGTAACTTTTATAAGGAAGAGGAAGAAAACAGACATTATCTGCCATCTTATGCGGACTATGACAGCCGCCAGCTTGGCAAGATGACGCATATGGAAGTCTTTGACTATCCGGTTTGGGAGACCGATATTGCCAAGCGTATGAACAAACAGGATGCGCCTGCCATGGTATTATTTGATTATCAGAGCAGGAATGCCCTGACTTATGAAGCAAAATATACTGTTGTCGGATAATTTATTATCCGGGAAAGGATAATGCAAATGACAAAACGAACCAAAGCGATTCTGGACTTATTGGATGCCTGTTACGGCACGGATTATACCTGCTATCTGCATCATGAAAATGCCTGGCAGCTTTTGATTGCCACAATCTTAAGCGCGCAGTGTACAGACGCCAGAGTCAATATTGTGACGCAGGATTTGTTTCAAAAATATACGAGCGTAGATGATTTTGCCAATGCAGAATTAAAAGAACTGGAGCAGGATATCCGCTCGACCGGATTCTATCATAATAAGGCGAAAAATATCATTGCCTGCTGTCAGGATTTGCGGGATAAATTCGGGGGAGAAGTGCCAAGCTCCATAGAGGAGCTGACTTCTTTGGCCGGTGTGGGAAGAAAAACGGCGAATGTCATAAGGGGTAATATTTTTCATGAACCCAGCGTTGTCGTTGATACGCATGTAAAGCGCATTTCTAAGAAATTAGGGATTACGAAAGAGGATGACCCGGTAAAAGTAGAAATGGAACTGATGAAAGCGCTGCCGAAAGACCACTGGATTTTATGGAATATCCAGATTATCACATTGGGACGCCAGATCTGCAAAGCGCCTACGCCGAAGTGCGAAGAGTGTTTTTTGACAGAGCATTGTGCGGATTATCAGAAGCGGCATAAAAAGCAGACGGAGAAAAAGAATGATTGATTCATATGTGTGTCTGGATTTGGAAACGACAGGCTTAAATCCGAAGACAGATAAAATTATTGAAATCGGGGCGTTGAAAGTAAGGGCGGGAGAAATAACGGACCGGATGGAAACACTGGTGAATCCGGGAAGAACGCTGGAACAGCATGTGATAGAACTGACGGGGATTCAGGATAAGCAGCTTTTAGGCGCGCCGGATATAACGGAAGTTTTACCACGGCTTCTTGATTTTATCGGGGAGGACATATTGCTTGGACATAGCGTTTTATTCGATTATTCTTTTGTAAAAAAAGCGGCGGTCAATCAAAAGCTTACGTTTGAAAAAAACGGAATTGACACGTTGAAAATAGCCAGAAAATTTTTACCGGAACTGGAAAGCAGAAGCCTTGGATTTTTATGCGGACATTTTGGAATTGAACACAAGGCGCACAGAGCGTTAGCCGACGCGGAAGCGACGTCTGTTTTATATGGAAAGCTGGCGCAGCTTTTTTATAAAGAACATGAAAAAGATTTTGCGCCCATTCCGCTTATCTATCATGCAAAGCGTGATACGCCGATTACGATACCGCAGAAAGAACAGTTATATAAATTGATAGACAGGCATAAAATAACTATAGAGTATCAGGTGGATAAGTTTACCCGCAGCGAAGCAAGCCGTCTTATGGCTCGGATTCTTGCAGAATACGGACGATAGTGTTTTTCATAATGGAGTTTAACGATTCGGCAACAGGATAAAGTTCCTTGATTTTTTCGGGCGTATTTTCCTCCCGGTAAATTTTGCAAAGAAGCTTATAGGAGCCGCTGACATCCGTTTTGATGGAGACCGCCATCTCCAGGATTTCGCGCGCTTCTTTTGTATATCCGTTTTCGTACAGATAAGACGCCCATTGCTGCATCGTTCTGACAAGAAGCGTAAAATTCTGGTCATACTGGGTCAGCAGATCAATATTGGGTGCGCCGTATTTCAATTTTAAATCGGTATTGGTAATGCCGGTAAAATTGACAATCTGGGATTCGCTTAACGAACGGAATATTTCCTTGTATTCATCGGCCCGCTCGTCGCCCGGTAAAAGTTCCACATGAAGGCTTTCGGCGGAAATTCTGATATAGGGGAGGTCGTCTAAGGGCTGACGCCTTGTATTATTGGCGCGGCGTTCCTTTTCCCAGAAAGATTGTTTTATGGCATTGTCCTTGCGATTATATCTGGCAAGGTTGATGGTAAACCATATGATAAAGACGATAAAACTTGCAAAAAGAGGGAATTTCATATATAATATCCTTTCAGTAAGCAGGGAGGTTTTGCTTTATGTTTTCGTGGCATAATAAAAAGTCAAGACGGATAATATCAGCCGTCATTATTGTTATATTGATTCTGGCAATGGTAGTGCCGCTTGTATTGAGTGTAGCAGTGTAGCTATGCTAAGTTTAACATATTTTTAAAAAGGAAGCAATGCGGCGGGAGAGGAAGATATATTATGAAAAAGATGTGGAAAAGATTGACTGTTACAATCGTATTATGTGCCGGATTTTTGTGTGTGGGGAATTTTTCTGCAGGGAGAAGTCCTTTATGTATGACAGTATATGCCGCTGAAGAGGAAAAAATCGAGACAGGCATCTTTGCGGATAATATAAATCTGTCAGGGATGACGGTTTCCCAAGCCAAAGGCGCGGTGCAGGAGTATGTGGATTCTTTTGGCAAAGCGCAGATTGTTTTACATGCGGATGATGGACAAACGATTACCGTTACGGCGGCGGACTGCGGGTTAAAATGGGGCAATCCGGAAATCGTGGACGAGGCGGTAAAGCTTGGCAAAGATGGAAATATTGTACAGTGCTACAAGGCTTTGAAAGATTTGGAATATACAAATAAGGTATATGAAATTACCTTTGATTTTGATAAAAACGCCATTAAGTCGTTGGTGGAAGAGCAGGGCGCGCAGTATAATCAGGAGGCGGTTGATGCGACGCTGATAAGGGTGGACGATGCTTTTCAGATTACGGAGGGGCAGATCGGCGTTATGATTGATGCCGAGGCTTCCGCAGATGAGGTTTATAATTATCTGACCGCTAATTGGAATGGAGCTGACTGTGATGTTGATTTGATTGTTGCCATTCAGGAACCGCGGGGAAGCGTGGAAGAGTTGGCGAAAGTAACGGATGTTCTTGGCACTTTTACGACCAGTTTTTCGACATCCGGCTCATCCAGAAGCGCGAACGTAGCAAACGGCTGCTCTTTGATTAATGGCTGTACGTTATATCCGGGGGATGAATTTTCAGCGTATGATGCGGTTTCACCGTTTACGGAGGCAAACGGATATTACATGGCAGGCTCTTATTTAAACGGACAGGTAGTGGATAGCCTGGGGGGCGGTATCTGTCAGGTTTCCACCACTTTATATAATGCCGTTTTACAGGCCGAACTGGATGTGACGGAACGGTATAATCATTCCATGATAGTTACCTATGTAGACCCGTCCGCGGACGCTGCGATAGCGGAGTCTTCCGGGAAAGATTTTAAGTTTGTAAACAGTACCGAAAACCCTATTTATATAGAAGGATATACGACGCCTGAAAAGCAGATTACGTTTACTATTTACGGTGTGGAAACAAGAGACAGCAGCAGAGAAGTTGTATATGAGAGCGTGGTTTTGGAAAGGACCGCACCGGAAGAAGAGGTTATTTATCCGGATGCATCCCTGCCGCTTGGATATTGCTCCGTGCAGTCAGCGCATATCGGATATAAGGCGCAGTTATGGAAAATTGTAAAAGAGAATGGTGTGGAAGTCAGCAGGGAACAGGTCAACAGCAGTTCCTATAATAAATCGCCCAGAAGCGCAACGGTGGGCATTGCGACGCCTGACCCGGAAGCATACAATAATATTATGGCGGCAATCGCCACTAACAGTATCGACCAGGTAAAAGCGGTTGCAGGGGCTTATCAGGCGGCTGCGGATGCCGCGGCAGCAGCCGAGGCTGCAGCGCAGGCACAGACGCCGCCGGCAGAACCGGCGCCATAGTTTTAACAGGAACCAGTATGCGCATCATAGGAAAGTAACGGGCGATAAGTCATGATGAGAAACGGAAAAATTTCGGAAAATGTATTAGTACGTTCCATTATAAGGCGGATAAAGAGCAAAAGAGAAGAAGTAATATGCGGCGCAGGAATAGGAACAGACTGCGCCGTTTTGGCGTTTGGACAGGATGAGGAAACGGTTCTTTCCACCAATCCCGTCAGCGCGCCGATAGAGGGAGTGTGTGCTTACGGTATTTATAAAGCGTTAAATAATGTAGCGGCTGCGGGAGCAGAGCCGGTTGCCGTTATGCTGGCGGCAATGCTGCCGGAGAATACGGAAGAAAGCGGCTTGCAGGATATGATGAGGCAGGCGGAAGAACTCTGCGCCCGTTATCAAATACAGGTTATCGGCGGGCATACGGAAGTAACCGGAATTGTGAAAATGCCGATACTTACCGTAACCGGCATTGGGAAGCGAAAGGCGGGCAGTGAAACAAGCGCATATACCGCCAAACCCGGGCAGGATGTTATTATCAGTAAGTGGATTGCGCTGGAGGGAACGGCCAGGATAGCGAAAGAACATAGAGAGGAACTTCTGACAAGGTATCCGGCGACAATGATAGACGAAGCGGCGGCATTTGAAAAACTTCTTTGTGTCATACCGGAGGCCGCCATCGCCGGGGAGTCCGGCGTTAGCGGGATGCATGATGCTTCACAGGGCGGTATTTTCGGAGCGCTGTGGGAGATGGCACAAAGAGCGGGCGTTGGACTGGAAATTGATTTAAGAAAACTGCCTATCAGGCAGGAGACAATAGAGATATGCGAATTTTATGACATAAATCCTTATGAACTGGCATCGGGAGGCTGCCTTATCATGACGGCACAGGACGGAAACGGACTCGTCAAAGCTTTGGAGAAAAAAGGGATTCCGGCAGTGATTGTGGGAAGGACAACAGCGGGAAACGACAGGGTGCTTTTGAATGAAGAGGAGCGGAGGTTTTTAGAACCTCCCAAGACAGACCAGATGTATCGGTTCATAAACGATTGCGTTTGCGGCAAAGAAAATGCCGGAACAGGAAAGGAATGAGGAGAACGATATGAGAGAGAAATTATTATCAGTAATTGAAAAAAACAGCCGTATTGATACGAAAGAACTTGCGGTGATTATGGGCGTGGAGGAGATTGATATTGTCAACGAACTGGCGGCAATGGAAAGCGAGGGCGTTATCTGCGGCTATCATACTTTGATTGATTGGGAGAAAACCTCGATTGAGAAAGTGACGGCGTTAATTGAAGTGAGAGTGACGCCGCAGCGCGGACAGGGTTTTGATAATATTGCGGAGCGTATTTATAAATATCCGGAGGTGACTTCCGTTTATTTAATTTCGGGCGGCTATGACCTGCTTGTTACATTAGAGGGAAAATCGTTAAAAGAGATTTCCCGTTTTGTGTCGGATAAGCTGTCTACCTTGGATACCGTACTCAGCACGGCGACGCATTTTATCCTGAAAAAATACAAAGACCACGGAACCATATTAGGCAAAAAAGTGGAAGACATAAGAGAGAAGGTGACGCCATGAGAAACCCGTTAGCAGATAAAATAGTTGGAATTAAACCTTCAGGCATCCGGAAGTTTTTTGATATTGTGCAGGAGATGGACGACGTTATTTCGTTAAGTGTCGGTGAGCCGGATTTTGATACGCCCTGGCATATCAGGGATGAGGGTATTTATTCTCTGGAAAAAGGACGCACTTTCTATACTTCCAATTCAGGTTTAAAGGAATTGAAAGAAGAGATTGCGTTGTATTTACAGAGAAAACAGGGCGTTACATACGATGCGAAGGACGAAATTTTTGTTACGGTGGGAGGTTCCGAGGCAATCGACCTTGCACTGCGCGCGATGTTAAATCCCGGTGAGGAAGTGTTGGTGCCGCAGCCGAGCTATGTATCTTATGAGCCGTGTGTTATTTTAGCGGGCGGCGTTCCCGTGATTATAGAATTACAGGCAGAAAACGAGTTTCGCCTGACCGCGCAGGAATTAGAAGACGCGATTACGGATAAGACTAAGATTGTCGTTTTGCCGTTCCCGAACAACCCGACGGGTGCCATTATGGAAAGAAAAGATTTGGAGGAGATTGCCGAAGTGATTATCAAACATGATTTGTTTGTGATATCCGATGAGATTTACTCCGAATTGACGTATAAGGATAAACATGTATCTATTGTGGAAATTCCCGGTATGCAGGAGAGGACGATTCTCATTAACGGTTTTTCCAAGTCCTATGCGATGACGGGCTGGCGGCTCGGTTATGCGTGCGGATCGAAAGTCATTATAGAACAGATGCTCAAAATCCATCAGTTTGCAATTATGTGCGCGCCGACGACAAGCCAGTATGCGGCTGTGGAGGCGCTGCGCCACGGAGACGAAGACGTGGAGCAGATGAGAGAGTCTTATAACCAGAGACGCAGATATTTGATGAATGCCTATAAGGAAATGGGGCTGGAATGTTTTGAGCCGTTTGGCGCGTTCTATACATTCCCCTGCATCAAGGAGTTTGGCCTTTCCAGTGATGAGTTTGCGACGAGATTCTTAAAGGAAGAAAAAGTGGCGATTGTGCCGGGTACGGCATTTGGCGACTGCGGGGAAGGATTCTTACGTATCTCCTATGCGGCTTCTTTAGAAAATATAAAGACGGCAATGAGCAGACTGGCGGACTTTGTGGAACGTTTACGAAAAGAGAAAGCGGCAGGCTAGGCGGTGGATAGATGGCAGACGCAAATTTGATATTTGCGTCGTCCGTCGCGAAAACGTTCCGGAATGGAGGTTATATGCATATTATCTTACATCAGCCGGAGATACCTGCAAATACGGGTAATATCGGAAGAACCTGCGTAGCGACGGGAACTTCGCTGCATCTTATTGAACCGCTGGGTTTCCGGCTGGATGAAAAGTCTATCAAAAGAGCCGGTATGGACTACTGGGAAAAGCTGGATGTGACAAGGTATGTGAATTATCAGGAATTTCTGGAAAAGCATCCGGACGCCAGAGTGTGGATGGCAACGACAAAGGCAAAGAGGGTATATACCGAGGTTTCCTACAGCATGGATGACTTCATTATGTTCGGCAAGGAAAGCGGCGGCATTCCCGAAGAGATACTGGTCGAGAATGAAAAGTACTGCATTCGGATTCCGATGCTTGACGATATCCGTTCCCTGAATTTATCCAACTCTGCGGCGATTGTGCTTTACGAAGCGCTTAGGCAGAATGGCTTTGAAAATATGCAGATGGGAGGGGAACTGCACAGACTGCACTGGCATGATTAGTCTTCCTCTTCCATATCCGATTTGGGCAGGGAGAAAATAAACTCCGAGCCAACGCCCTCCGTACTGATGACGTTAATATGTTCACCATGGGACTGGATGATTTCTTTTGTAATAGAGAGACCAAGGCCGGTTCCTTTTTTGTCCTTTCCGCGGGAGATATCCGATTTGTAGAAACGGTCCCAGATAAGCTTTAAGTTATCTTTCGGAATGCCGATGCCGGAATCTTTTACGCTGACAAAAATTTTATTGTGTTTTTCCGTCGTTTCCAGTTTGATAACGGAATTGTGGTGGCTGAACTTAATAGCGTTGTCTAACAGGTTATATAAAACCTGCTGGATTTTGCCCATGTCGGCGGTCACATACATCTCCTCTCCGGTCAGGACAAGCTCAATGGCGATTTTTTTCTCTTTACAGGTTCCCTCGAAAGAAGCCGCTACATTACGGATAATGGTATTAATATCAAAATCCGTTCTGTCCAACAACATGCCTTTGGTATTCAGGTTATTTAAAGTCAGTAAACTGTTGGTCAGTTTTGTCAGGCGTTCCGTTTCATTCAAAACGATGGATAAATATTTTTCATGCTGCTCCGGCGGGATGGTACCGTCTAACATAGCCTCCAGATAGCCTTTGATGGAAGTCAGGGGGGAGCGGAAATCGTGGGAAACATTGGCGACGAATTTTTTCTGGTCGTCCTCGGAACGGGCAATTTCACTTGCCATATAGGAAAGCGTAGCCGCCAGATAACCGATTTCATCACCGCTTTCCACGGAAAACTCATAGTGCATATTGCCGTTTGCATAGTGTTCGGTCGCCTCCGTAATTTTGCGTAGCGGAATATATACAATTTCCGTAAAGAAAATCAATATGATTAAGGATAATAAAAATAAAATAATCAAGGTAATATAAGAAATATTTAACAGGCTGTCACTTGCCGTCTGGATGTCGCTCATAACGCTGTGGATGACAACATAGCCCTTTACTTTAAAATCAGAGGTAATCGGTGCGAACACACTGAGCATATCTTCCGTAAAAGTGCCGAAAAAATCACCAATAATATAATAGGAACCCTCGGTAATCGTCGGGTCGAAATTCTCAATTACCACTTCATTTTCCACATCCATCGGCGTGGAAGAATCCAGTACCATACGGCCGGAAGGATTGATAATCCAGATGGTGGCGTTCAAATAAGTATCCAGTGCGTCCAGTTCGCTTTTTACTGCTTCCAGTGTTGTTTCGCTGTTATACAAATCGGAAGCGTATGTGTTGGCAATCAATGTTGCTTCACGATACAACATATCCGCTTTTTCTTTTTTTAGGTTATCCAATGTCATACTGGACACAAAAGTGGCAATGACAATAAAGCCGAAAAAGCCGAAAATGAAATAGGCCAGTATGAATTTTAAATATAATGTTTTTCTCATAGCGATAACTATGCCTTTCTCTCAGCTCGCAATATTTGTTACCGTAGGGAACAAATTTGCCTGCGAAAAATTTATTTTTCACAGTGTTATACTCTGCTCTCAAATTTATAGCCGATGCCCCATACCGTAGAAATTCGCCATTTTTCATGGTCGTTGATTTTTTCACGCAGTCTTTTGATATGGACGTCCACCGTACGGGTATCGCCGATATACTCATAGCCCCATATTTGGTCGAGAAGCTGTTCCCTTGAAAAAACATGGTTTGGGGAAGCGGCAAGGAAATAGAGAAGTTCCAATTCTTTTGGCGGCATTTCCACCGTTTTGCCCATATAAATAACGGAATAATTCGTCTGATTAATGATAAGGTCGGGATATTCCACACATTTGATATCGGAGGATTCCTGCGTGGAAACCGCGGGCTTATAACGGCGTAGAACTGCTTTGACTCGGGCAACCAGTTCTTTGGAATCAAAAGGTTTTTCCATATAATCGTCTGCGCCCAGTTCTAAGCCCAGCACCTTGTCAAAGACTTCTCCTTTGGCGGAAAGCATGATAATGGGCAGAGAGGATTTGGTGCGTATTTCACGGCAGACCTGATAGCCGTCAATGCCGGGCAGCATCAAATCGAGGAGCATCAGATTCGGTTCAAAACTTTCCACCGCCGTCAGTGCGGATTCGCCGTCATTGACAATCATCGTTTCAAAACATTCTTTTGTCAGATAAAGGGAAATAAGTTCCGCAATATTATTATCGTCATCCACAATCAATATTTTTTGTCTGCTTACCATTTGTCTATACCACCTTTCTATTTGAATTCCGCGATGGTAACACCTGCGTCGCCCTCGCCGTATTCGCCCAGTCTGTAATTTTTAACATATTTGCAGCGTCTTAAATAATCCTGCACCGCTTTTCGCAGCGCGCCCGTGCCTTTTCCGTGGACGATGCGCACGCTTGGCAGATGCGCCAGATAGGCGTCGTCCAAGTATTTATCCAGTTCAGAAATTGCTTCGTCTACCGTTTTTCCTAACAGATTGATTTCCGTTGAAATAGAGTATGATTTGGACATTTTCAACTTACCGGAATTGGTCCGCTGCATCTTGCCGGAAGTGGTAACGGTTTCTTCCTCTAATAACACAAGGTCGCTTAACGATACCTGTGAGCGGATGATGCCGCACTGGACAAACAACTTACCGCTTTTATCCGGACGCGAATTGACTATTCCGGTCAAACCCATGGAAACAACTTTGACGCGGTCGCCCGGTTTTATCTGTTCCGGTTTTAATGCTTTATGTGTCGGCTTATCCGAAGCGTGTGTGGAAAGTTTGGCATTTTTTTCGGAAATTTTGTCGCGTACTTTCTGGCGGGATTTTTCCAAATCCTTAATGGAGGAATCCGCGCCTGCTTTCTGGAAAGTGCGGATTGTCTCGTCGGCGATGTCCTTAGCGTTTTGCAGTATCTGTCTTGCCTCTTCATTGGCTTCCCGTAAAATGCGTTCCTTTGACTGCTCCATTTTTTCCTGACGGGATTGAAGCCGTTCTTTTAAGGACTTAATTTCTTCTTTGTGAGAGGCGATTTCCAGACGCTCTTTTTCAATCGTGATACGGCTGTTTTCCAAATCGGTTAATAAATCTTCAAAGCTTTCCTTATCTTCCGTAATGTGTTTTTTAGCATCTTCAATGATAAAGTCCGGCAGACCGAGTTTGGAGGAAATGGCAAAGGCGTTGCTCTTGCCGGGGATGCCGATTAACAATCGGTATGTCGGACGCAGCGTTTCCACATTAAACTCACAGCAGGCGTTTTCTACAAATGGCGTGGAAAGCGCATATACTTTCAGTTCGCTGTAATGTGTGGTCGCCATCGTACGGATGCCACGGCCGTGTAAATGGTCTAAAATAGCGGTTGCAAGAGCGGCGCCCTCTGTTGGGTCGGTTCCTGCGCCAAGTTCGTCAAACAGACACAGCGAATTTTCATCCGCCTCTTTTAAGATTGACACAATCGACGTCATATGGGAAGAAAAGGTAGAGAGGTTCTGCTCGATACTCTGTTCATCTCCAATATCCGCGTAAACTTCCGTGAAAATAGAAAGTTCGGAGCGGTCAAGCGCCGGAATATGAAGCCCGGACTGCCCCATTAGCGTTAATAGGCCGACTGTTTTTAATGATACAGTTTTGCCGCCGGTATTAGGGCCGGTAATGACAAGCAAGTCAAAGTCCGTACCAAGTTCTATGTCGATAGGAACGACTCTTTTGGTATCCAGAAGAGGATGACGTCCTTTGCGGATACGCAGATAATGCTGCGTATTAAAAATCGGCATGGTAGCATTTTCCTCCATTGCCAGACACGCTTTTGCAAAAATAAAATCCAGCGTTGTCATAATCTTCTGGTTATTGGCAAGCTCCGTAGTATACATACCCGCCTGTGCGCTTAAATCGGCGAGGATAATTTCGATTTCTTCCTGCTCTTTTAATTCCAGTTCCTTTAATTCGTTGTTTAATGAGACAACGGCAGCAGGTTCAATGAAAAAAGTGGAACCGGTGGAAGACTGGTCGTGAACCATGCCGGAAACCTGTCCTTTATATTCCGCCTTGACCGGAATGCAGTAGCGGTTATTGCGCATTGTGACGACGGCATCCTGAAGATAAGTCCGGTAGGAGCCGTTTATCATGGAGGTAAGCTGCGTATGGATTTTATCATTTGTAAGAGCCATTTTGCGGCGGATATGTTTTAACGTCGGGCTGGCGTCATCCGCAATTTCCTCTTCCGATAAAATACATCTGCGGATTTCACCCGCAAGATTGCTCAAAGGTTCCAGACCATTGAAATAGTCGTCCAATGTGTCGGAGGGCGTATCTTCCCTGTCGCTTCTTCCATATGCCTTGATGCGGTTCACATTTTCCAGCAGAGAAGCAATTTTTAGAAGTTCAGGGATAGATAAAGAACTTCCGACTTCCAGCGATTTTATGCTCATGCCAAGGTCACTGTTGCCGCCAAAGGAAGTAGAGCCTTTTTTAAAAAGGCGGCTTAACGCATCGGCGGTCTGCGACTGTGCCAGAGTAATTTCGGAAAGTTCGGTCATGGGAACAAGTTCCTTGCAGAGATTCCTGCCCGGTGCGGAGGATGCTTTATCAGTTAAACGATCGATTATTTTATGATATTCTAATACGCGTAATACTTTGCTGTTCATATTAACTCCTTGGGTGCGTTAATAGGTGTATTTAAATTCGCAAACTCGCGCTGTCGCGCTTTCCGTCCGATTTCATCGGACGTTTGCTCGTTAATGCCCGCAGAAAAACAAATGTCTGCTTCGCAGCCGCTTGTTTTTCTTATGCGGTCATTATATCATAAAGGTTGTAAATTTACTACGAAAAAGATATACTTAAACATATGCGGGGAGTTTTACAGTTTGCAAGAAAGGCATGGTTTGTCTATGGAAGATAGTAATCCGAAAAAAACGGAAACAGAAAATACGGGCAGTGAAGTCAGGGAAGAGGCGGAATATACGCCATCCATGCAGCCGGATTTTCTGCGGGAAAAAATCAAACAAAAGCCGGTCAATAAGAAAAAACTGCTGCGAAGGACAATGATTACGGCAGTTATGGCGGTTGTGTTCGGCATTGTGGCCTGCCTTACTTTTTTATTGTTGGAGCCTGTCATCAATAACTGGATGTACCCGGAAGAGGAAGCGAAGGAAGTGCAGTTTCCGGAAGAAACGATAGGGGAAGAGATGAATCCGGAAGATATGCTGACAGAAGAGGCGATTGAGGAAGAAGCGCAATCGTCGGAGCTGGAGGACGAGCAGATTCAGCAGATTCAGGAGGAACTTCTTTCCCAGGTAAAATTCGGTCTGGAGGAGTACCAGACGGTGTATGATGAACTGACCGCGCTTGCGAAAGACGTCAACCGCTCCATTGTAACGGTTACCGGCGTTACCTCGGATGTGGACTGGTTCAATAATACTTATGAGAGCGAGGCGGCTGTCTCCGGCGTTATCGTGGCGAATAATGGGCGCGCGATGCTGATTCTCGCCAGCATGAATAACATCAAAAGCGCAGATAAAATTGTCGTTACGTTCTGCGACCAGACGCAGGCGGACGCGGAAGTGATTCAAAGAGATTCCTCTACCGGGTTTGCCATATTGTCGGTGTCGTTACTGACGATAGGGGAAGAGACAATGGATGTTATTAATATTGCCAATCTGGGCAGCTCCAATGCCGCCAATTTGGCGGGTACACCGGTCATGGCACTGGGAAGCCCGATGGGAACAAGCGGTTCCATCTGCCATGGCATCATAACCTCCTCCGGTACGACATTAGACCATGTAGACGCCGCATATAAACTGATTTCTACGGATATATACGGCAGCCGGAACGCAACGGGCGTACTTGTCAATCTGAAAGGCTGGGTAATCGGCATTATAGACAATGCCTATAGCGGAGGTGATAGAGGCAATCTTCTTTCCGCCTATGGAATTTCGGAGTTGAAAAGAACCATTACCAAAATGTCAAATAATCAGCCGCGCGTCTATCTGGGCATACACGGAACTGATGTGCCGCAGGAAGCGCATTTGGAATCCGGCATACCGCTTGGCGCGTATATTAAGGAAATAGAAATGGATTCGCCTGCCATGACGGCCGGTATCCAGAGCGGAGACGTGATTATCCGTGCAGGAGGCGAAGAGATTACGAATTATAATGAACTTTTAAATGTCCTCTATAATGCCAGGCCGGAGGATGTGCTTACCATTACGCTGATGCGTCAGGGAATGGACACGTTTCAGAAGATGGAAGTAGAGGTTACGCTGGAGCGGAAAGAGTAAAGCAGACAAAATAAGCAGAAGGGGGAGGATATTATGAAATATATTAAGGATTACAAAGAGGGCGACAGGATATCGGATATTTATTTGTGCAAGTATAAACAAGCCGCCGTGACCAAAAACGGGAAGCCGTATGATAATGTCATTTTACAGGATAAGACAGGTACGCTGGATGCAAAAGTATGGGATCCGAACAATGCCGGGATTGAAGAATTTGACGCCATGGATTACATAGAAGTCTATGGAGATGTCAATAACTTTCAGGGAGCTTTGCAGGTCAATGTAAAAAGAATCCGACGCTGTAAAGAGGGAGAATACGACCCGGCCGATTACCTTCCGGTCAGCAGTAAAAATATAGATATGATGATGCAGGAGCTTTTGCAGTTTGTTGACAGTGTGCAGAATCCGTATTTGAAAAAACTTTTACAGACACTTTTTGTAAAAGATGAAGAATTTGTCCGGGCATTCCGCCGGTCGTCCGCGGCTAAGACCGTGCATCACGGCTTTATCGGAGGGCTTTTGGAACATACATTAAGCGTGACGAAAATGTGCGATTACTATTGCAGCCAGTATGCGCTTTTAAATAGAGATTTACTGATTAGCGCGGCCATCTGCCATGATATCGGCAAGACAAAAGAACTGTCTCTTTTTCCGCAGAACGATTATACGGACGACGGACAGTTTCTGGGGCATATCGTTATCGGCACGGAAATGGTGGGAGAAAAAATCCGGGAAATCGACGGCTTTCCACCGGTTCTGGCAAACGAATTAAAACACTGTATTTTGTCCCATCATGGGGAATATGAATTTGGCTCGCCCAAAAAACCGGCTATTATGGAGGCGGTGGCGCTCAATTTTGCCGATAATACGGATGCGAAACTGCAGACTTTTACAGAGTTGATGAATGGCACTGCGGAGACCGGATGGCTTGGATATAACCGGTTATTTGAGTCCAATCTGGCGAAAACGAAAATGGAATAAAATCGGAGATGTTAGCTGCAAGTTTGGGAGAGTGTCAAACTCGCGGGTTGAGAGAAGGGCAGGGAATAGACGGGAAAACGGGGATAGGATATGGGATATCAGAAAAATGATGTGGTGACGGTGCAAATAGAAGATATCGGAAACGACGGGGAAGGTATAGGGAAAATAGACGGATACGCCCTGTTCGTTAAAGATGCGGTTATCGGCGATATCGTGGAGGCGAAAATTACCAAGGTTAAAAAGAATTACGGATATGCAAGACTGGAAAGGGTAGTAACGCCCTCTCCTTTTCGCGTTACGCCGCAATGCGCGTTTCACAGACAGTGCGGAGGCTGCCAGATTCAGGCGATGAGCTATGAACGGCAGCTTATTTTTAAGCAGGATAAAATCAGGAATCATTTACTCCGTATCGGGGGATTTTCAGAGGAACTGATAGACAGAATTATGGAACCGATTGTTGGCATGGACAGTCCATGGCATTACCGGAATAAGGCGCAGTATCCGGTAGGGTATGATAAAGAGGGGAATCTTATCACAGGTTTTTACGCGGGGCGTACGCACGATATTATTGCCAATACGGACTGTATGCTGGGAGCCGGGGAAAATAAACAGATTTTAGAGGCCGTGCTTTCTTATATGAAAGAAAACCGTGTTCCTGCGTATCAGGAAAAAACAGGAGAAGGGCTGGTGCGGCACATACTGATTCGGACGGGTTTTGCCTCCGGAGAAATTATGGTGTGCCTGGTGATTAACGGGAATCGGCTGCCTGCGGAGGAAAAGCTGGTGCGGAAGCTGCGGGAACTTACTTTTGCGGACGGCGGCGTGAAAGATGGCTGCGTGGGCGGCAATACAGGTAAGCGAAAGGGAAACTTCATCGGAAAAGAAATAACGAGTATTTCGGTCAGCGTCAATCGGGAACGGAATAATGTGATTATGGGGAAAACGTTTCGTACGCTGTGGGGAAAGGATTATATTGAGGATAGCATCCGGCTTTTTGATGAGGCGGATAAGGTGGTATTTCATATTTCACCGCTTTCTTTTTATCAAGTCAATCCCGGACAGACGGAAAAATTATATAACCTTGCGCTTGCCTACGCGGGATTAAGCGGAAAGGAAACGGTGTGGGATTTGTACTGCGGTATCGGAACGATTTCCCTTTTTCTGGCAAAGAGGGCGAAACAGGTATACGGCGTGGAGATAATTCCGCAGGCGATTGAGGACGCAAAAGAAAACGCCCGTATCAATGGCATTACAAATGCGTAGTTTTAT
>JAMPCN010000055.1 GCA_023666125.1 Bacillus sp. (in: firmicutes)
TAAGAGGAATCAGATAAAATCTGTCAGACTAACTGCAACAGGGGGGCTTTTCAGACTAACTGCAACAGGGTGTTGCGCTTACCTTGAAAAATCTCGATTATCAAAAATGTTTCGTAATTACCTCGTATTTTACTTGACAACTTCCGTAAAACTCTTTATAATTTTTATGTTGTGGTGCGAATGCAATATATAATATGTGTGCGTTTAGCTCAGCTGGATAGAGCGTTTGGCTACGGACCAAAAGGTCGGGGGTTCGAATCCTCTAACGCACGCTTCTCTTGAGAGCCGAAATTCCTTGATTTTTCAAGGGTTTCGGCTTTTTTCATGCAAAGGATTGAACCCCTTTTTCCTGTTTCATTTTGTTTCATTTTTTCAAAGCAATCCAAGTATCTGATATGTTTGCATAAATAGTGGATATAAGATATAGTGAACATAGATGCAAAGCAAAATTGAATGAAATAAATATGGGAACAATCGCGTCACTGCAAGGTGTTGGCCTCTTATTACAAAAGATGGGAAGTGGTGCGGATGAAGTTTACTTTCGGGCATTTTTCAGCTCCATTACTTTTTCTTCTGACAGTCCTGAAATATTGATAACTTCTTCCAGAGTATAGGTTCCTGCTGCCAGCATACGGGATGCGACTCTTTCCATTCCAACCTCTATTCCAGCTTCCACGCCCACATTATATTCAGCTTCCCGCATCAATGCCCACTCTTTTTCTTCATCAAACTCGTATATGCTCATCTTAACCGCCTCCGCCCTGTTTTTTCGCAGGAGTATCATCTTCAAAAATCTCCTGCTTTTAACTTGTGTTTGGGTTTAAAAGCATAGATTTCTGAAATAGAAAACAAAAAATGACTTCTAGACATTAAAGAATTGTTATGCTTTGCGAATAGTTTATCATCATTTCGTAGATTATGCAAGGGGAAAACGATATTATTTCTTAAAAAAATAAAACCTCCACTCTTCCTGTGTATGCAGCACAAGTTTCATGGCGATTTCCCGCATACGGCTGGTCAGTCTGTGGTACATTATATTTTTTCCCCAGCGGATGCCGAGGATGTATTCCTGTTCCCTTACCGTCAGGCAGGAAAGAATCTGATTCAGCTTTTTTTCATCGTTTTTTATCCACTGTCCGAACGGACATTCCATGTAGACGTTTGCCTCTCCGTATTTTTCAAGATACGCCGCCAGCGTTTCAGGGAGTTTTTCTCTTTTTTCTTTTATCGGGCATATCTGCATCCCGTCTTTTTCTTCCGGAAGATTTTCCAGAAGAATCTCTGATTCCAGCATATAGCGGTATACGGCTTTCTCCACCCTGGAACGGGGAACCGGATAATCCAGTTCCCCCATCATCTGCTCTACGGAATGCCCCCTGTCCACCAGATGCCTGATGGCGCCGCCCGCCGCAACGTCAAAGACAAAATCTGACAAAGCGGCTTCAAAATATTCTTTTCTACCCTCGCCCATTGTGAACCTCTTTATCTATACAGCTTACGCTTTAAACTTTACGGCGGTACCATACGCCATGACTTCCGCCGCTCCCTGCATCACCGCTGCCGACGCATAACGAATATTAACGACCGCATCCGCTCCCAGCTTCTCCGCCTCTTCCACCATACGTTTTGTAGCAAGTGCTCTGGCTTCATTCATCATTTCCGTGTAAGCCTTTAATTCGCCGCCTACTAATGTTTTGAAACTCTGTGTGATGTCCTTTCCGAAGTTTTTTGACTGGATTGTACTGCCTTTGACAATCCCTAACATTTCCAGTTCCTTTCCGCTGATGTAATCAGTATTGACTAAGATCATCTTCCTCTCCTCCTTCAATCTCCTTGATTCTGCTTATCAGCACGCCAAACATAACCGCTGATAAAAGAAGCGGTATCACTATCATCAAAACCCTGAACAATATGGGAATATCCGGTACATTGATAAAAAATACCGCAATTCCAATATAATACAAAATAACGATTACCGCAATCACTATCGGCGCTATCATCTTTTTCCCATGGTTCATGCAAACACCTCCATCCGCTTCATTCTATATCCAGTTTGGGCGGCACGTCTATTTCATCCGAAACATATCTGCCGTTTTTCTTACGCTGGCGCACGCACTCCGTCAAAAGATATTCTATCTGCCCGTTGACGGAGCGGAAGTCATCCTCCGCCCAGGCGGCAATCGCATCATATAACTTAGATGAGAGCCTGAGCGGAACCTGTTTTTTACCCGAATCACCCATATTCATAACCACGTCTTTCTCTCAACCTGCGGCATTTGCTGTAGCAAAGCACTCTATCACTATTTTAATACAGACTTCCCGAATTAACAATCGGCTGCGCGTCATGATTTCCGCATAACACTACAAGCAGATTAGAAACCATTGCCGCTTTGCGCTCCTCGTCCAGTTCCACCAGCTGTTTTTCATTCAAACGCTCCAACGCCATCTCCACCATACCGACCGCGCCGTCTACAATCATCTTTCTGGCGTCAATAATCGCGGACGCCTGCTGCCTCTGTAACATAACCGCGGCAATCTCCGGCGCGTAAGCAAGATAGGTAATGCGCGCTTCTATGATTTCGATTCCTGCCTCTTCCACCCTGCTTTGAATCTCGCTGCGTATCCTGGCGGCAACAATCTCGCTGGAACCGCGCAGGCTTCCCTCGTCCGCCACGCCGTCGCCCGTCGTATCCACATTGGACGCCACGTCGTAAGGATAGATTCTGACGATATTTCTCAACGCGCTGTCGCACTGCAAAGATAAAAACTCTTTATAGTTATTGACATTAAATACCGCTTTTGCCGTATCGACAATCCGCCATGTCACGGCAATACCGATTTCTACCGGATTACCCAGGCAGTCGTTGATTTTCTGGCGGCTGTTATTGAGCGTCATGACTTTTAAGGATATCTTGTTGCCGCCTGCCTCCGTATTGACGCTTACGGCATTATTGGCGGCAGCCTGTAAAGACGAGGCGTCTCTCACGTCCCCGCTTTGGCTTAAACGTGTTCTCGCCGCCGGATTCACACTGCTGCAGAAAGGATTGACAAAATAAAATCCGTTCTCTTTTAATGTACCGATATACTTGCCGAACAGCGTAAGCACCAAAGCTTCCTGCGGTTTCAATACTTTCAGTCCAAGCAGCAGTAACCATGCCGTACAAATAATAACAACGCAGATAACCTCCAGTACAATACCGCCGCTTCTGGCAAGTATGGCACTGCCCATACCGACAAACTGAGACTTAACGCCGCTTCTGCTGATTTCAACTGCAACGATGCCTGCAATCGCCAATATATATAAGACAATAACGCCAAGCAATACCGACATCCCGTGTTTTTTCCCTGTTAAAACTTTCTCTTCCATTATAAATACCCCCCTCTTTTGAAAATCCTGTTGCATTTAATTGATATCATTATGATATCATATTGAATCATTTTGTCAATACCCTATTCAATTTCTTTGCAAATCATTTACAAATGAGGCATATTTTTTCTTTTCTTTTCTGAAATTTAATGATATACTAATCCCATGCAGGATTAGTACATCGGTAGTATGTCAGCTTCCCAAGCTGAAGAGGCGGGTCCGACTCCCGTATCCTGCTTTTTGCCGCCATCTTGCGCGGCGTTTTTATTGATATGGTGCTAATGCACATACTATACTTATGAGGCTAAAGGAGAAATGAATTATGAAACCAAATGAAACTGAGAAATTTCAAAGCGTGGGAAGTTATTTCCTGATTCTTGTATTTATCGTCGCTATCGCTTTGCCGTTTGGCATTTCCCTTATCTTAACGCTTATGCACGGCGCTCCGTTTGATATGATAACTTTTGTAGCAAGTTTTTTTGGATTCGGCGTTTTCATATGGATTATGCTGCTGATGTTAATCGCATGGGGCAACTTTACCAAGGGCGTTGTGAAACGCACCGCCAAGAACGTCGATTCGCTTCCGTATCATTTTGACAGCGCCTTTACGGGCAGAGCCGGAATGCTGTTAATCGATGTACAAAACGGGATGATTGGCTTTATTTCTTCATACAATCCCAAGAAAATCCAGATTTTTAACGCCGCCCGTATCAGCGAACCCAGAACAAAGGCTTCCATGATGACCGGCGTACGCTTTATTTTTTATCTGGACAGGAAAAAGATTACCATGTACACGTTATTAACGAACCGCATGGTCAGCTTAAAATCCGGCATCGGCGCAGAGGCGATATCCAAGGCTGACACATTCGTGGAACTTCTGCTTGCGGCGAAAAACAGCGCAGAGATGGGAGCTTTCAACTGATTCATTTAACCTCTTACCGGCAAAAACAAACCACTTAGTGTAAAGCTATTTACATCAGTGGTTTATTTTTTTAGAATAGAAACATGCAATAAGAGCAGCCGATACAGGGAGTCAGAATCATGAAGATAAAAATTGAAATTGAAGAATCCTTAGCGGAAGATGAAGTGCTGATACGCTGTCGTGCATTAACGGAAGAGATATCCGCAATACAAAAAGCGGTCAGCGAGGCGTCGGGTACGGCGCAAAAGCTTGTTTTTTACAGGGGAAATACCGAATATTATCTTTCCTTAGATGATATTTACTTTTTTGAAACGGACGAAACAGGCATCAGCGCCCATACCAAAACAGACGCTTATCAGACCAAATATAAGTTATACGAGTTGGAAAATATCCTCCCCGGATTTTTTATGAGGGTATCCAAATCCGCCATCCTGAATACCAATCACATATACTCTATCAACAGGAACCTGACCGCCTCCAGCGTCGTGTCGTTTTTGGACACGCACAAGCAGGTCTATGTTTCCAGATATTACTACAGACCATTAATCAGTAAATTAGAAGAAAAGAGGTTACATCAATGAGAAAAAAGAAAATTTTTTGGGGCGTTTTTTTCATCCTCGCGGCAGTGCTTGTCATTACCAGCAAACTTGGCATTATGCCGGATATCAATGTATTTTCCATCCTTGCCACGCTATTTATACTCTGGGTGTCGGTTCAGGGCATCCGGCACGCCAACTTTTTTGAAATCCTGCTTCCTATAGCGTGTCTTTGTATTATTTATGACGAACCGCTGGGCATCGAAGCGCTGACCCCCTGGACGGTTTTAGCCGCCGCGTTTTTGTTAAGCGCCGGACTTTCTCTGCTGTTCCACGATAAAAAATGGGCGCACCGCCACATGGATATCCGTATGGAAAAACATCACGGAAAAAAAGACGCGGGCAGCTATGACTATGAACAGTGTATAGATGAACATATGCATTGCGAAAATAATTTAGGCGCCGTCATCCGTTATGTCAATTCCAACAATTTCCGCGACGCCCATCTGGAAAACAACTTCGGAAGCATGACTATCTATTTTGATAACGCGCTAATACAAGAGGGAGAAGCGTATGTCGAGGTGGAAAATAATTTCGGGCAGACCATACTCTATATCCCGAAAGAATGGCAGGTGCATACAGACATCAGCCGCGCTTTCGGCAATGTCAGCCAGGTCGGAAGCTGCGCGGTAAGCGGTGCGCCTAAACTTTACATCCACGGCGAAACCAACTTTGGGCAGATTGAACTGCACTATATCTAAAAAAGTAGAAAAATATCTTTTTTTGTAATCATTACATTGAGGGGAGCGTAATTTCTACGCTCCTTTCTCCCACTGTCAAAAGATAGGTTTCTCCTGTTATCAATTTAGGCGAACTGAAAACGACGGACGCTCCCCTTTTCACTGCCGTATGGCGGTACAATTCCTGTCCGTCAGCATCATAAATCACAATTTCGCAGCCCGCTTCATAGGCGGACTCACAGATATGGCAGAAAGAGCATTGCGCGGAATCTTCGTCAAATGCTACGGCCATGCCTGCGCTGCCAATGGCAAGCGCCGTACCGCCGCTTATTTTACAGACACCGCCGTTTTCCGTGCCGTAATCCAGTGCGCCGTCTCCGTCGTGCGTCGGTCCGTCTATCACTACATTTCCACCCTCAATGATAAGGTTCCCGTTGGAATCCAGACCGTCTCCCTCCGCATTGATTGTAATGTCTCCGCCTGTAATAATCAGATTCGGCATTTTCCCCACAACATCATCAGACGGATTCTTTTTCTGTTTCGCCGCTCCCCCGTTTGCATTGATGCCGTCGTCCGAGGCGGTAATCTCGATGACTCCGCCATCTATCCTAATCTGATTGGCCTCTATTCCCTCCGCGGCCTCCGTAATACGGATGCTGCCGCCCGTGATATGCGCTTCCATATCGGATTCTACTCCCTTGCCGCCCGCTTTGATTACCAGGCTGCCCCCCGTAACGGTTACGGAATCTTTTCCTTTCAGCGCATGGTTTGCCGCCTCGATTTCTATATTGCCGTCTTCGATGAACAAATGATTTTTCGTATGGATGCCGTTATGAAGATATCCCGCCACATACAAAGAACCCGCGCCTGTTATGGATAAATCGTCTTTAGCGTAAATAACCGCGCCGCCCGCCTCTTCGTCGGCGGATTGCCGTTCCCCGTCTGTTTGCACCCTGCCGCTTTGCAGGCTGTTTCGCGTTCCCTGCCCAAGTATAATAGCCGTATGTTCCGCATTTTCTATATAAATGGCCGCTTCGTCCTCATTGGCGATATCGACGCCGTTTAAGATTAATTCCACCTGCTCGTCTTTTCCCGCATCCACATAAATCTGTGCATCCGCCGCCGTGCCGCTTATCAGATAAGAACCGCCCCGCGAAATGACAACGCTATTTTCCCGCACGGACACGCCTGCTCCGGAAACGGCAATACCGTCTTGCCCGAAAGTAACCGTCATCTGCTTTTGGTCTTCCTTTGATGATAAAAAAAGAAGCCCCGCGGCCAGAACCGCCAGCATCATAATAATCACAATGCCCAAAAGCCGTCTGTTTCCTTTTTGCCCGTTCACAGCGCACCTCCTGATTTTCTCTTACTATCATTATAGCAAATCCGGCAAATATATGGTATAGTGGATTAAACACATACAACAATTTCAGATTCGGAGGATTTTGCCTATGACAATATTAGTAATTGATGCACAGGGCGGCGGCTTCGGCAGACAGCTTATTACCTCAATCAAACAGAATATTCCGGCAGCATCCATCTTAGCCGTAGGTACCAACAGCACCGCTACGACTGCTATGTTAAAAGCGGGCGCTGATGACGCAGCCACGGGCGAAAACGCCGTTATCGTCGGCTGCCGCCAAGCGGATATCATCGTAGGGCCGATTGGCATTGTCATTGCAGACGCCCTGTTAGGCGAAGTTACGCCGAACATTGCTCTTGCAGTCGCGCAAAGCCGCGCCAAACGCATTCTGATTCCTTTTAATTACTGTGACAACATCATTGCCGGCGTTTCGGACTTTAACATCAACACACTGATTCACAGCGCCATAGACGCTATCAAAAAAATTGCATCCTAAAAAAGCGCAAGCTCTACAGCTTGCGCTTAAGTTCTCACCACGATTACAGCAGCCTCTTATAGCCGAACGTCTACCGGCGTATATTGTCTTACCGGCGCGATTACGGAAGCCGCGTCTGCCGCATCCGCTTGTTCTACATTGTCTTGTTTTGATTTTACGACAGTTTCTCCATCCACGCTTTCTCCGTTTTTCTCTTCGTCGGTCTTACTTATTCCGGATTCCTTATCCTCTTTTGCCGTCTTGTTCTCTCCGGACGTCTCTCCTGCCTCTTTCATCGTCTCGCTTGCTTTGGAAAGCGCGTCCATCTGGGAAGCGGTGGCGTTCATGGCTTTTTCCTCCACATCGGCAAGTTCAGCCTGCTTTGCTGTAGTGTCACCGCCGCGGCTTCCATCCAATGCAATTTCCGCTTTGAGAACACCGGCATGTCCCTCCATTTTCGCTGCTACAGAACCATGTACTTTCGCCTGTTCCATCGTCACACCGGCGGAAATCATCGCTTCCATGCCCGCCTGGGAGGGCATTCCCTGTCCTTTGCCGTTCGCATCCGTGTCCTGCGGCTTAGCGCCGAGCATATCATCGAAAGATTCTTTCTCCTCCCGCTCTTTCTTGCGCATTTCCACCTGATGCTGACGAAGCTGCACGTTCAAATCGTTAATCTGCTTTTGCAGTTCCTGACGCTTTTTCATCTTAGCCTCGCCGGACATTTCCGTATTGGCGGAAAGTTCCTGAAGCTGTTTTTGCAGTCTGGATATCTGATTTTGAATATCTTTGCTGACCGGGTCCATTCCCTGCGGCATTCCTGCCTGCCCTGCGGACATACCCGCACCGGCTCCGCTTATTCCGTTAATTGTCATGACCTTATCCTCCTTTGCTTATTTACTTATCCTATCGGAGAACCTCTGCGCGTCCTTGATAAAAATGTTGTGAAGCAGACATTATTCGTCCTGAATTTTATCCGGTATCCATTTTTTAACCATCCGGTAAATATCCGCCATATCCAGAGGCTTTGAGAGATAACCGTTCATGCCCGCTTTTTCGTATTCCTCACGCTGCTCTTTAGCGGTATTGCCCGTCAACGCGATAATCGGCACGTTTTTATAATAGGCTCCCTCCAGCCTGCGGATAGCCTGCGTTGCCTCGATACCGTTCATAACCGGCATCAAATGGTCCATGAATATCAAATCATAATGCTTTTTCTGCACCATCATAAGCGCCTGCTGCCCATCCGAAGCCGTTTCCATCTGCATCTGTAACGGTCTTAACATTTCCTCCGCCACCATGCAGTTAATCTCATTATCATCTACAATTAAAACGCTTGCCTCCGGCGCCGTAAAGTCCATATCGTCCACGCCTGTTTCTTCCGGCATTTCTTTCGTTAGCGTGACAACCGCACCTTCACCGGCCGCCTTTTCCTCTTCCATATGCTCTCCGTTTTCTATCAGATTACAGAAATTATAACTGTACAAAGGCTTATTCATCACAAGGATATCATCAGGCATATTACTCTCCGTCATTGGATTATGTAAACCGCATATAACGGCATCCAAATTTGTCAGTTTTTGTTTCTCTTCTGCACTTAACGTCTCATAACAATCCGTAAAATAGAATAGTTTAACGGACGCGTCCGCAGGCCCATAGGCAAGAATATCCGTTATATAGGCAAGTTTATAGTTATCCGCAAGCTTCCTTATCATTTCATCCGCCGCAGCATTTCTCATCCTGCCTGCAACCGCTGCATTCTCTTTTTCCGGTGAAATGCGGGCGGCGCTTTTTTCATCCACAATCTTTTGATGGATGGTAAAATAAAACTCGCTGCCCTTTCCATATTCGCTCGTTACGCCAATGCTTCCGTTCATCAGTTCCACTAACTGTTTGGAAATGGAAAGCCCCAGCCCGGTTCCCTCTTTATGATGATTTTTCTTGGTATCCACCTGCTGGAAAGACCCGAACAGTTTCGGTAAATCCTCTTCCTTAATTCCCTGTCCGGTATCTTTGACCGAAATATACAGTTCGATATCATCCTCTTTGATTTGTTGTACATTCACCGTCAGGCAGACATAGCCTTCTTCCGTAAATTTGGTAGCGTTATTCATGATGTTAATGATAACCTGACGGATTCGCAGTGCGTCGCCGTAAAGTTTCGCCGGAACAGCCGGGTCGATATCGAATAACAGTTCCACCGGCTTGGCGGCAATGCGGTTTAAGATAATCATGCCAAGGTCGCTTAACATGCTCATAAAACTGTATTCTTCATCCACAAGCTCCATCTTGCCCGATTCAATCTTGGACATATCCAAAAGGTCGTTGACGATTGTCAAAAGCGCATTTCCGGAGTTCTGGATATTTAACAGATACTCCTTATCCTGCTCGGGCAGTTCCCGGCGCAGCATAATCTGCGTCATCCCTACAATGGCGTTCATCGGTGTGCGGATTTCATGGGAAACGTTCGATACAAAAGCCGATTTAGCGCGGTTCGCCTCATCCGCACGCTCTTTTTCCTGTTTTACGCGCTCCATCAGCTCATACTGCTCCGTAATATCCATAAGCATCATACTATAACCGGTCAACTTTCCGTTTTCCCTTATCTCCATCTTCTTTTTATTATAATATTTCCCCTGAATCTGCTGTATTTTGCCTTCTTCCATAAAAAGTCTGCACACATCGCCCGGCACAATCTGATTCTTGTGCATACGTTTTAAGTCGGGAAATACCTTTCTCGCATAGGCGTTGGAATCCAGATAGCCGTACATGCCGTCCACGACAATAAACGCATCCTCCATCTGCTCGAACGCCCACTGCCGTCCAAGGTCGGTGATGCCGAAAAACTCATTCCGGTGGATGCTGATAATGATTGCCAAAATCGCCAGAGAGTTACAAATCGGTACGATATCAAACGAAGGGTTAAAATACAGCATGACCGCTAAAGAAGCCGTTATCACGCACTGTGCCAAAAGCAGTCTGGCAAGGTTATTTCTTTCCGTTTTAATCTGCACCAGACACATTCTGACAAAAGTGTAAATGATACCGCATCCGCCCATCACGCAGATAATGCAGTAATGCAGAAAATAAAAGACGCCCGGCGCCACATGAATCCACACAAGTCCCGTACTCTCATCCCATACAAATTCAAGTTCCTGAAATACCAAACCGAAAATATCTCCCGTCCAAGTCAGAACAAGGAATATCACATCTAACACCGCCCAGCATGAAAGCAGCGATACCGCCCATTTTTTCGGCTTTAGGCGCATATAAGTCCATAGGAACATGACAAACATCAAATAGAAAATCGTTGTGCCGAAATACTCCATTTTCATGGCGATATGCGCGCCCTCCTGCGTCTTGGACAACAACAGCAGCAAATAACTTCCGTTGATAATCAAACAGCCCAGATTGGCAAGCAGCAGATACATGGAGGCATTGCTTTTGGCTCTTTTTAATAAAACGACACATCCTGCGAATGGAACAAGGATGCCGATAAGCTGTACGATATTAATTACAATATGTAGTATCATGTTCTCTCACTTTCCCGGTCTTACGGACAGATTCGCCCCGCCGACTGTTGGCATTTTTACCATAGTATCACAAAATACGGGTATTGTCACGCTAATGCGTTTGCCAATCCGTTCTATTTATATTACAATAGAATCAAAATAATCACTTTAAATAATCTGCGAGAAAGGGTACAGAATATATGAAACCTGTGATTCATAAAGAAAACGTCACGCCGTTATTTACATCTGACTATATCAACGTCTACGACTTAGAGTATGCGCCGGGCAAACATTATTATAACGCCAGCCGCCGAAAGCCGGAAAATCTGTCCGCCATCAAAGCGGACGAGGCGTTTCGCGCCATGCTGCCGGATGCGGTAACCTGTGTCGTTATCGTCCGGGAAGCCGAAAAAGAGCCAAAACTTCTTTTAACGGAAGAATACCGCTATCCCGCCGGGCAGTTCCTTCTAAGCCCTCCGGCGGGACTGTTGGACGAAGCGGATGAAACGTCCGAAAATCCCGTTCTGTCCGCCGCCGCAAGGGAATTGCAGGAAGAAACCGGTATTAAACTGCAGGATGGCGACACACTATCCATTATCAATCCCCTGCTCTTTTCCTCGCCGGGCATGACGGATGAGAGCAATGCGCTCGTATGCGCGGTTGTAAACCTTACGGATTTATCCTCGCTTTCCCAGAAAGGCGCCGTCGGCAGCGAACTTTTCCGCGGTTTTCATCTTCTTACCAAGGACGAGGCAGAAAGAATCCTAAAGGCAGGAACAGATGCGGACGGTATCTTCTATTCCGTGTATACATGGGCGGCGTTAATGTATTTTATATCTGATTTATGGAGGTAGGGGCTTTGTTATATCATTATACTGATTTTGCCGCTTTCGACGGCATCATCCGCTGTGCGGAATTGAGACTGAACAATATTTTGAATATGAACGATACCTCGGAAATGCGCCTGTTTATGAACGGCATTTGTAAGGCTGTTTCCGAAAAGCTTATTTTAGATGGGGAAAATGAAAAAAGCCGCATGATAGAATCCTTTTTCCAGAAAGAAATGGCGGAGGAGTTCCACTATTCGGCATACGCGGCATGTTTTTCCAAATACCAGGATGACGCGGCGCAGTGGGAGCGGTACGGGCATCTCGGTCAAGGCGTGTGCATCGCTTTCCATAAGGACAGGATGGAACAAATGATTGGCGGCGCCGTCTCCCTCCAAACCGTGTACTATCAGGAGGATATGCGCGAACACCGCCTTGTGGATGAATTTTATCATCTGATAAAAGAAATGAAAGAGTTTTCACCGACGCTTCCCAGGCTTCATAGCCTGATGAACGACGCCTGGGTGCAATCGGCGGCGTTTAAGCATCCCTCTTTTGCCAGCGAAAAAGAAAGCCGTCTTGTCGTTTCTCCGTTTATTTTACGCGAATTTGCGGTAGAGCCAAAATATCATGTCACCACGGAAAGAATCAAGAAATATTATCCGCTCGATTTGAACAGGATGTGCGGAAAACTCGGGATGCATCTGTCCGATTTGGTTGTGGAAATCATTATCGGCCCGACCTCGTCACAGTCTATTCCGATTTTACAGGACTATCTGACGGACTGCGGACTGGACGTCCTAAAAGACAAAATCAGCATGTCGAACTGCCCGCTGCGCAAACCGACGTCATAGAAAAAGCGCAAGCCATGCAGCCTGCGCTTTAGATTCTTAATATGCCCCGCGAGTTTGCGTCGGCGTCACACGCCGCGCAAACTTGTAGCTGAAAATTTCAATTTTCAACTTATTTTACCGTTACGGAAGTAATATGCGGATTCACGCCCTCATACCAGTATAAGAAACCTTCCATATCAACCGTATCGCCGATATTCAGATTCTTGACTGCGGCATATACGTCCGTCGTATTATCGCATAAGTAAGATTCTACCGTAAAGGTATATGTCTCGCCGTTTAAGGAAACGTTGAAGTACAAGTCGTCTCCGTCGGTGCCGGAATTATCCCATTTATAAAGATAGGCAACGTCATTACCGGATGCGTCCTGTCCTGCCGCTTCTACTGTCATGCCTTTAAAAGATACGAACTTATTCTGGTGGTTAATCAAATCATCCGTGCCAAGCAGGGAAGTCACGTCCTCTGCCGCTGCAACATAATTACCGTCTTCAATCTCAAATGTTGCATCCGTAATCTCGACTTCGCCCGACCACTCGGATTTGTAACCCGTTACTTTAATCTTTGTGCCTGTCGTCAATTTTTCGTAATCAGCCTCAGAGCAAGCCATCTCATATAAAAAGTATGCACCGTCCTTATCCTGTGCGTATACGGTTGCCTTATCTTCCCACCAAGCTTGCTTCGCCTGTACATAAGCTTCGATGACAACTTCCGAGTCCAGAGCCGCAGCCGCATATTCCGCATACGTCATAACACCCTCGGATTTCGCATCGCTATCCCCTGCCGCGCTTCCTCCTGATGAACCACAGCCAACACAAATAGCTGCCATTGTCAACGCCATAAGTAATGTTAAAATCTTTTTCATTTTTCCTCTCCTCTTTTACGTTCTCATCATTTCCCATGAGCCGTATTTGATAGAATTGTATTAATAACATCGAGATAATTATACACGAAATTCCTGATAAATCAATAGTTTATTGCCGATTTCGCTTCTTTTTCCAGATTTGTGACGCCACATAGGCAAGAATCAGCGCCCATGCCGCCGCCAGCGAGCCAAGCAGAATACGCGCTTCTGTTGGCAGTTTTCCTAAATCCGCCTTATCGGATGAGCGCATGGCATTTTGCCCTGCCAACTGGTCTAAACGGTACAAAGAAGTGATATCATCATACATACTGTCGATATACGCCGCATCGACCATGCCGCCCCTCCTGACCGATTTCACCGTATTTTCGATAAGCTGACCCGCCGCATCCCGCAGCGAAGCCGAACCGTTAAAGACCGGCGTAACAAAAGTATTGTCAATATTGTCCAGTAAAAGCTGTGACGCCTGAATCTTGATTTTATAATAGGTATTCTTATCTTCGCCGCATCTGGATAAGTAGTCCTGATACTCCGGCGATTCCTGCGCCTTACGGGTCACGGGGATATACCCTTCCGTCTCGGCATAGGCGGTCTGTACCTCATTTGTCAAAAGATACTGCGCAAACAGCCACGAAGCAAGCACCTCCTGCGGATTGTCCTTATTAAAAATACAGACAGACGGTCCCTGCGAAATCATCTGCATATGCTCCGTATCAAACTGCGGTATCGGCATAACCACCGTTTCAAACTCCACCACTTTATCCTCGCTGATATCGGACAGAGGCGCGTCGGTTCCCATCCACGTTGCCCCGGCGGTAGAATCCACCGCGAAAATACACTGTCCGGCATTTAAAAAGTTTGCCGGATAACTGGAAATTTTAAAGGTAGAAAACGCCCTTGTCTTCGCATGTTCGGCAATGGTAAGCAGAAGTTCCTTCGTCGTATCCTGAAAAAGAAGTATCTCGCCATCATCCGTAGAATACCCGGCGTCCTTTTGCCGAAGCATCTGAATCATCATATTGTCGGTCGATTTATAGATAAACGGAATCATCACATTCTGTCCGTTTATTAAAAAATTACCATCTGCATCCTGCGCCATCGCCGCCTCCGAAACTTCCCAGATAAAATCCCATGTCAGCACGTCCGGCAGCGTATAACCTAACGCCTCCACATAGGTTTTATTGATATAGCAGGCTTCCGTGGAACGCATATAGGGGATGGCATAGTAATGACCGTCGAAGCTGCACTCGTCCAGAAATTGGGGAATCATCTCTTCTGCCCCCGGCGACCGGAAACGCACCTCGCTCCCGCCAAGCCCATATTTTTCGTCTGTAAAAAGTTCCTCCAACGGCACAACCTGATTGACGCCCGTTAAATAAGTCGCGATATGGTCGGGATAGGTAATGCAGACATTGGGCGTCGTGTTCGTGGCGATATTCGTTATCACGTCATTATAGATTTTCCCATAGTCCGTATACAGGCGCAGATTCACGGTGATATTCGGATAAAGCGCCTCAAAATCACGGATTGCCTGCTCATAAATCATGGTCTGCGTCTTATTGGTATCGTTTTTTGCCCAAAACGTAATCTCATACTCTGCGGACGTATCAAACTGCTCCGGTATTGCAAAAGCCGCCATTCCCTCCCTGCCGTGACAGCCCGTCAGCGTAAACAGACAGCCGATAAACAGCGCCGCCGCACATATGCGCAGCTTTTTCAGCTTTTTCAGCTTTTTCACTTTTTTCAGTTTCCGCCTCTGTTTCATCCTTTCAATCCTCCTCTTGACACGCCCTCCATGACCTTATTACGGAACAGCAGAAACAAGACGATTAACGGAACGGAAATCACGACAACCGCCGCCATCATCGCCGGAATGTTTTCCCGCCCGAACCCGTTTTCCCGAATCTCCTGAATCCCGTTAGACACAAGATAGTAATTCTCATCATCCGTAATCAGGCGCGGCCACACATAGGAATTCCAACATTCTATCACCTTTAATATCGTTATTGTTATCAAGGTGGGGCGCGCTATCGGCACCATGACTTTTAACAGATACTTCAAATCGGATGTGCCGTCCACTTTTGCCGCATAATACAGGCTGTCCGGTATCTGCTCGAAATTTTCCTTTAACAGATAGATATAAAAAACGGAAGTCACGGACGGCAGAATCAGCCCCGGAAAGCTATTGCGCATATTCCAGTCGGTAATCGTGACAAAATTCGTAATCACTACTAATTCCGTAGGAATCATCATCAGGGAAAGAAAAATCATAAACGCAATATTTTTTCCCTTAAAATCCAGCCTCGCAAACGCAAAAGCCGCCAGCGTAATCACCACCAGCATAACCGCCGTCGTTATTAACGTAAAAATAACCGTATTCGTAAAGTATCTGGCAAGCGGAACCGCGCTGAAAGCGTCCACATAGTTCTGCAGGGTCGGCGATAAGGTAAAAAACCGGGGGATATATTCCGAATTGTAGGCGCTATAGCTTTTTACGGACGTCAAAAGCATCCAGTAAAAAGGAAATAAGACCACTAACGCCCAGAAAACCAGCAGCGCATATGTGAGCATCGTCAAAATAGTATGACGCCGCTTCGCCCTTTGCTCTATTTTATGATAATCCATTGCCGCCCAACTCCTTTCGCGTCCTGCCGCTTACCAGCAGATTGATACAGGTAATCGTCAGCACAATCGCAAATAAAATAATCGCCGCCGCCGACGCATAGGAGGGATAACCGCCGCTGTCGCCGTAAAGCATATCATAAACATAGCCGACAATCGTATTCATTTCCGCAGCGTTCAAATTCGTGCCGAATAACGCCACCGCGTCGCTGTATGCCTTAAACGCGCCGATAAATCCTGTAATAATCAGATAGAACAACATCGGCGATATCATCGGCAGCGTAATCCGCATAAAAGTCCGAAACCTCGACGTGCCGTCCACTTTCGCCGCCCGGTAGTATTCCGGATTGACGGAGGCGAGCGCGCTTGTCAGAATCAGTATCTTAAAAGGCAGAACCACCCAAATCGTATAAAAGCACAAGACAAACATTTTCGCCCAGTACGGACCGTCGATAAAATCAACCGAACTGCCGCCGAACCATGTAATGATAAGGTTGATAAGCCCGTCCGTATACGCCGTCTTTTTGAATAGAATCATAAAAACAAGGCCAACGGCAAGCGTATTCGTCACATACGGCAGAAAATAGATGGTCTGGAATAAATTTCTAAGCGGTTTGATGGAACTTAAACCGACGGAAATAAGCAGCGCGATTCCCGTCGATAGCGGAACCGTGATAATCACCAACAAAAACGTATTTTTGACCGCCTGCAAAAAATAGTGGTCGTGTAAAACATAGGCATAATTATACGCGCCAATACCGAAATAAGTCTGCGACGCCGAATTATAGCCCTCTTCAAAAGAATAGACGAATACGTCGATTAACGGGTAGACCATAAAAACACCCAGAAACAGTATCGCGGGCAGTAGATACAGCCAGCCTTTCAGAGTAGTCCAGTTGATTTTTTTCTTCTCCATATCAATCACCATGCTCCTCTCCCGGCTTCCATCTTTTCTCTGTCATTTTATCAAAAAAGAACACTTTATGGGGATGCAGCGCAAACCTGACAGACGCTTCTTCGATATTGACTTTATTATCCGTTCCGATAATGGCGCGAACCGTCGGATTTAAAGAAGCTTTATGCGTCGATACCACGCTGATATCACGCCCCATTACCTCTACGCCGCTTAACTCACAGCGCAGCGCTCCGTCTTTTCGCAAAACAAATCCCTCCGGTCGGATTCCCACATAAACGTCACGGCTGCCGCTTTCTTTTACGTCTAAAACAGCATCGTCTCCTATCCACAGCTTATTATCCTGAATCCGCCCATCAAAAACATTGATTGGCGGCGTTCCAAGGAATCTGGCGACAAAAAGGGTCGCCGGATTGTCATATACTTCCTGCGGTTTTCCGATTTGCTGTACAACGCCGTCTTTCATCACCACAATCATATCGGAAATGCTCATAGCCTCCTCCTGGTCGTGTGTGACAAAAATCGTAGTAATCCCCGTTTCTCTCTGGATTCTTCTGATTTCCTCCCGTGTCTGCAATCGCAGACGCGCGTCCAGATTAGACAACGGCTCGTCCAATAAAAGCACCCTCGGCATCTTGACCAACGCGCGGGCTATCGCTACACGCTGCTGCTGCCCGCCGGAAAGCTCTCCGGGTTTGCGCTCCATCAATTCGTCTATCTGCACCAGCTTTGCCGCCTCATAAGCCTTTTTTAACATCTGCTCTTTGGACAGCTTGTCTTTTCCTTTCAAGTTCTGTAAAGGAAATAAAATATTCTGCTTCACGCTAAGATGCGGATAGAGCGCATAGTTCTGGAAAACAAGACCGATGCCCCGATGCTCCGGCGGCAGGTCAGTAACGTCGTCCTCCCCGAAAAATATCCGTCCACCGGTGGGTTTTTGTAAGCCGCTTATCAAATTTAACGTCGTGCTTTTCCCGCATCCTGATGGTCCAAGAAGCCCTATCAGCTTCCCGTCCGGTATGGTAAACGTAAAGTCATTGACGGCAATGACATCCTCACGCTTTTTCTTGTCACGGCTTGGAAATTTCTTTGTCAGATTCTGTAATACGACTTCCATGGTGGGGTTCCTCTTTTCCTAATTTTCTGCTGGCGATTCAATAATCAAATCAATTAAAAGCTGTATATGTATTTTCATAGTATCTAAGCATGGCACAGGACTTACTTCATCATTAAGCAAAAGAGGCAATTCCGTACAGCCTAATATAACAGCCTCGATACTATCATCCTGCTGCATACGCTGTATTATCTTTTGAAAGCCCCGTAACGTTTCTTCTTTTATAATACCAAGTTCTAATTCCGAAGATATTTTTAAATTGATATATTCCATTTCTTCCATAGTCGGTGTAATAACTTCAATATTTCTGCTGTAAAATGGTTTCTTAAAAAAATCCTCCGTCATGGTAAAGATTGTTCCCAATAAACCGACTTTACGCTTATGTAATCGTATTGTTTCCTTACACGCAGCTTCAACAATACTAATTAACGGAACTGTCGATTGCTCTTGTAATCTGTCAAATACAATGTGCGGAGTATTTGCTGATAACGCTATAAAATCGGCTCCACTTGCTATCAGATTTTTAATTGCCCGCATGAGATAATCCGTCAATTCATCATATTTTCGTTCATTGCATAATTTCAAAACGTCAAATACATTGACGCTTTCAATGGCTAAATTGGGAAAAAAATTCTTTCCGACTCTATCTTGTACCCCATAAACAATATCATGATAATATGGAATTGTTGATTCAGGTCCCATTCCGCCCACTAATCCTAATTTTTTCATATTATTTCCTCAAATGCTGATAATGCTTTTTACTGCTGTCCTTTATATGTATAATCCTCCAAATGAATCATATCTCTAATTTCATCCGGCATTGAAAGATGCCTCAGGTTTAGTTCCTTAGCAACGTGTTTTACAATCGAATATGTATCTGCATTCATATCTTTTTCTAATATTGCCAAAACTTGAGATGGAGTGGCTGTCAGTTTTTTAATATCTTCCAGTAATGCAGAGGATGGAACATATACATTATCTTCTTTACTTAAACCAAGGCAGAAATTTACTCCACCTATAACTTTATCTACCACAAGATACGGTCGCATATTATTATAATCACCTGTTATTTTTGTTATCTTCGTTATGTCCATCAATACAGGAAGCGCAGCTAATTTTAATTGAGTAGTTCCATCTTGCTTAAATTGAAATTCTTCCAGCCCTAATTTATTCTCTACACATTTTCTATAAAAATTCATTGATTGATTATGCAACACAATTCCATCTTTATTAATCAATTCCACACCTGTCAAATGTTGGTAATTTCTTTCATAAAATACTACCTCTATATAACGGATTGTATTATCCTGTCTTTCACGATAAATAATAAGCAGCTTTCTATTTAAAAGTTTATGCTGGTATAGCTTTGCGCAGTTTAACACTCTTCTTCTTGCATCTTCTTTAGTTAATTTCATAATTGAATCGACAATCCTCCATTAATTTAAAAAGAGAGCAATAACACCACTGTGCTATATACTCTCTCTTTGTGGCTAATTTTAGTGTTGTCTGTCAACGACCAACTTAAAAGTTGGTAAAAATATCGGATTTTAGTGTTGTCCGCCAACGGTCAATCATCTGATTGACAAGAATATCAGATTTTAGTGTTAGCCCACTAGAAAAGCACGCTTTCCTTCTACATATTATTATACGAAAGTCTGTTTTTTATGTCAATATGTTTCCTTATAATCAGTCTCACCGCCGCATAAGATAACACAGCGGGCGCTTCTCATGCCTGCGCAGTCCGCCCACACCACAACCCTGCCCGGCGTTCCTTCCATAGCGACGACAACGCTTGCACAGCCGTGGTACATATGAATCTCCTCCGTCTGAAACGGTTCATTACTCGTTATATCCCCATTATCAACCGCCTTAATATAAGCCGGTCCCTCCACGCGGAAGCGCACCTTGCCGCTCTCCCGAAAATAATGGTTTCCCCGTTCATCCTGCGCCCGCACCGTCAAAAGCGCCTGATATCCATGCTCTGCCGGACAGGTGAGGGTTTCCTGTCTGAAAGAAAGCTGTACGGCGATTCCCGGCGTAACCACTTCATGGACGCACACTTCTTTTCCGTTTTTATAACCTATCGCTTTCACGGTTCCCGGCTGCCATGGCAGGAATCCTGTTATAATTCCATCAGGACACTCCGACGGCTTCGGAATATAGAATCTTTTACCGTTGAGATATAACGCCACTTCTTCACAATTACTGGCAATCATATAGGGGATGACCGTCCTGCGAAACTGCGGGAAATGCCAATGTCTCGCATAAATAGGCGCATCCCAATGTTCCTTTACCCCCTCGTCCGCCAGTGAATAATCCATAACGGCAAAATAAACCACCGGCTCCTTACTCCAATAACTTTTCAGGATATAATATCCCGGTCTGCGCTCGCCGTTGGTACGAATCACGGCGCCGCTCCATCCCTTTGCCGGACAGCCCATGGATTCTCCCAGATAATCATAACCGGTCCAAATCATACTGCCAATGCAATACTCTTTCTCCCGCACGGCTAAAACCGGATTACTATTACTAAAATTCTGCATCTGTTCGGAATGCCCGCTAAAGAACTGATATACCTCCGTTCCCAGAATCAGTTTATCCGGTATCCGTTCATGAATCAAATCATACCACTGTTCCTGATAGTTGCAGGAAATAACGTCCACAATATCCGCTATTTTTTTAATCTGTCCGACCTTATCATGCAAATCATAGATTTCCGTATCGCTTATTTCATCCACAAATTGCTGAATATCCTTGATATGGGATAAATCTGCCTCTTCCCCGTATTTAAAATGAGGATTCATGGCATAAGTCACCGGTCTGGTATTATCCAGACTCCGCACATAATCGCAAAGCATCTGTAAAATGGAAAGCATGGAGTCCTGCGCCTGGTTTTCCACTTCATTCCCCACACCCCAGATGAAGATACATGCCCTATTGCGGTCACGCTTTACCATCGCTTCCACATCGCTCTGCCAATGGGCGTCGAAATATCTTCCGTACAAACCGCCTTTCCATTTATCAAAACACTCCTCATATACATAAAATCCCATTTCATCGCATAAATCCAGAAATTCCTCCGCAAAAGTGTGATGCGCTGCCCGTATGGCGTTACATCCCATTTCTTTCAACACCGCAAGCCTTTCTTTCCATAACTCCGGTCTGATGGCATTTCCTAAGCATCCGCCCTCCTGATGCAGACAGACGCCCTGCAGTTTCACCTGTTGTCCATTAACATACATCCCTTTTCCAGGCGTCATCCTGATTTCACGAAGCCCAATGCGGAACCGGATTTCATCCGCCACAATCATTTCGTCTGTCATAGTCCCACGCCGCAACAGCTGCAGTTTCAATTCATATAAATTGGGTTCCTCCGCAGACCATCTATACGGACGCTCTATGAAAAATGTCAACTGCCCGTCCGCCGCTTCGTCCGTATATTTCTGTCCGCCGTCCTCTTTCAGACTGCGCAGACTCCCCTTGACGCAGGCTTTCTTTCCGGCGTCTACCCGCACAACCGCTTTTTCTTTGTCAAATTCCGTATGCACCGATACATCCCATCTATCAAAATGCTCCTTTTCCACTTCTATTAATTTTACCGTCCGATAAATTCCGCAGCCGCTGTACCATCTGTCCACGGGAGCCGTTGTATTGTCCACTTTTACAAGGATTTCATTCTCTCCGGTCCGTAACAGTTGGGTAATGTCCAAGCGAAACGTGCTATACCCGTATGAATGGCTTCCCGCCAACTGTCGGTTTATCCATATGGTACAGTTCTCATAGACCGCGCCAAATTCCAGATAATACATATGTTCTTCTTTCTTCTCCGCAAGTTCCAGTCTTTTACGATACCAGCCAATGCCCCATCTGTCAAAATATCCCTGCGCCGCGCCCTGTTCCATTTTCTGATTAAAAGGCATCCCCACCGCCCAGTCATGAGGTAAATCGACAGTTTCAAATGCTAATCCCTCCGGCATATCGGGCGTCTCTTCTTTTTCCGTCGGCATCGTCTGTGCCAAAACAGGATTCTTTTTCATCAAGGCAAATTCCCATCCCGTCATTAGTTTCTGTTCATTTCTGCTCATACTTTTCTCCTTTATCATTCATCCGTTCTCAGATAGTCCATAAACTCATCGTAATCATCGGCGGGTTGCGGTCTTGCGGTTATATAAAAAGAAATACAGCGTTTCCGCTGTATTTCTCTCTCAAAAAATAATGCCGGCGACCGGAATCGAACCGGTACGGGAGATTAGTCCCGCAGGATTTTAAGTCCTGTGCGTCTGCCAGTTCCGCCACGCCGGCATAAGTGGGACCTATAGGGCTCGAACCTATGACCCTCTGCTTGTAAGGCAG
>JAMPCN010000056.1 GCA_023666125.1 Bacillus sp. (in: firmicutes)
TTACGTTAAGAAGTTTATAAGTGGCATAAAATTCAGGATAGTCATGAAACAGCGTGTAATCCAGAAAGCCGATATGTATGACAGGTTTGACTTCTGTATAATCCTGACCGTGGTTAAGCATGTCAAAAGAGCGGCAGAGATAACTGACGGAGCGATTTGACCAGATAAGTCTGCCCGTTACCTGCATTTCAAGATTGATACGGGAATGGTTGTTTAATTTAACATTAATGTCCAAACGAAATTCCTTATTTTTAATGGATTCCCCTAAGATAACGGGGTTTGTGATTTCTACAGATGCGATATCTTCTTCACGAAGATGGAGAAGCGAACAGATAAGACCGCGCAAAGCCTTGTTGTTGGTTTGGAAAACCGCTCTGAACATGTAGTCGTTAGTCATACCGTATGGGATGGTTCCGTGGGCGTTTTTCAGTAAATCGTTTGGATTGGAAATGAAAGCTGCATTTTTAAGATTTGTTGTTTTTTGATTCATAGATGTGTCTCCTTTGTGATGTAAGATAACAGAAAGCGCACAGGCGGCTTTCCGCCAAATGAATTGAATTGGTCGAATGACCGAATATAAATTATTTATATCACATTTAAATGAAAAACGCAATTATTTCTTTTGTAAAATTTTTCTTACGTGCATAAAAATGGAGGAACATATGCACATAAAGATATTGTAAATGATGCAAATATGATACACAAATGATGCAAATATGATGCACTCCTATGTTATGCTGAGATAAATCTAAAAGCTTTCCGGATAATAGGAGGAGCGAACCAAAATGAAGAAATACACAGCATTGTCATGTGCCGTGGCGTGCAGTCTGCTTTTGTGTACATGCGCGCAGAAAACGGAATCAGAGCCGGAAACAGAATCATCACAGGAGAATATGACATCAGTGTCAGAAATTATGGGAGAATCGGCACAGGCAGAAGAAACGCAGGAAACGGAAGCAATCTTACAGCGGGAAGCCGTATTATATCAAAAATACAATAGGACACTACGGGAAATTGACAAGAAACGTAAAGAATGCACTATTTTTGGGGAAGATGGATGGGAAAACGCAAAAGACTGCTATCGGGCGGTTCTTGCGGAAACCATGTTCGGAATGTTAAAGAATAGCATTCGTGACAATAAACACATGGTGAATGAGATGAGGGGAATCCTTGCCGCAGAAGCGGTGGGGCGAGGATTCGGAGTGCGGATTGCCATTTCCGAGGCGGATGAAATATGGGAGTATGGTTATTATGAAGAAAGGTATTATGATATGCTGTACATCACCTGCCGGAAAACAGGGGCAAAAGAAGGAGATGTGCCGGAATATCAGATGAGTGAGGAAGTATTAAGCCATTGGGAGGCTTCCGGCAGTGAATCTTATGAAGCGGAATGGGCAGATTGGCTGGATAAACACGGACAGGCGACAGATGGGGAAGTAACAGAATATTGCGTGGTTGATAACCATGTATACCGGATAGACAGGGAAAAGGAGCAGTTCCATGACGTGACCGGGCAGGCGGAGTCCTATATGGTGCAGTGGTTACAATGCGAAAAAGAAAAAGCCTATTACGGCATGAAACTAACGGATGAGGCAGTGGAAAAGGTAAAAGAACTCATACCAGACGGATACCGCTTAAAATGGGAAACGGGCATGAGCATCGCAGTCTGCGACCTGAACCACGACGGGAAAGACGATTATGTGGCAAGCATCTATGATCCGAAGTGCATGACGGAGGAGGAGTTTTATTATGCAGCAGAGGATTTGTGGCTCTTCCTTTCTGACGGGAGCGGAGGGTATATAAAAAAGCAGTTGGTAGAGAACGATTTAAAATGTATTCAACTGCAATTTGTAGGGGATGGCGTTCTCATGTGTGAGAACATAGCCGGGATGGGCTGGTATGGACAACCTTTGCGGAGAGATTATTTTCTTTATGATGATGCGACGGAGAATTTTTATCTTGACAAGGTCCGTCAGTGTGAATTGGAATACGGAATATTGATAGAAAACAGAACAACGTTTAAAAGCCTTAGGATAGATGACTACTGGGGCAGAGGGGATGTGGAGGATATCAGCAGAGGAGAGAACCCAATTTTGCCTTATGATGTCTATCCTGAGGACGGCAGAAAAGTTGAATTTGACAACATGGTTATTTATAGAAATGCGGATAAGGAAATGGAGAAAACGGTCAATGACAAAGTGTTTGAGATGGAACTTGCAGCAGCGGAGAGCCTGTTACGGGAATGTGATGAGAATATCAGAATAAAGTTCTGCTTAGAGTACCTGAATCCACATATTTATGGCGGTTACATATGGGGAACCGTATGGAAAAAAGAAGGCGCTGTAGATTATTATGCGTCTGTCATCATTGATTTGGAAAGCGGAGAATTTCTGGACATAACCGATTTGATTTCCAAAGAGGAGTTTATAAAGATATGCCGGAAAGGAATGAAAGACAGATACCGCATTGAGCTTTCCAAAGAAGAGATGGAAAGAGGAATCAGCCTGATTCGAGATAAGTATGAGGATGCTTTCCGCGTGACATCCTCGGGAGAGCTGATACTGACGCCGGAGGAATCATGGATTTGTCTTGAGATAACAAGCTGGGGCGTACAGGTAACGGGAAAAGATGATGCAGGCGGGATTAAGTTTTATCTGGATAAAGAGTATTTTATTGACACGCCGCTCTGGAAGTATATGGAGCCTGATTTTTGACAGGAGAGGAAACAAAGCTTATGAATACTATATTAGTGAATTTTACAGTTATATTTACCAGCGCGGTTATCGTCATTTGTGCTATCTGTGATATAGAACAGTCTGATGATTTGGTGAAAGAAGAGGAATGGGATGTAGATTTTGAAGTAGTAACGGATAGCTACATATTTGATGAACAACAGAATGGCATTGAGATTTACTATCCTCAGCTTTGTGGTTTTGAAGATTCTGTAAAGGAAGAACGGATTAATGCCCTGATTAAAGAGGATGTGATGCAAATAGTAGGAGAAAAAAATACAGGGGGAGAAGATTCTTTTTATCGTATTTATTTAAATTATAAAATAATGTTTTTTAATGACCGGGTAATCAGCATTCTATATAAAGGAGGGAAAGGTTATATCACAACAGGACATGCATCGATTGACAAGGAAGCAATAGCTACAACAATAGATATGGAAGAGGAAAGAATAATCACTTTACAAGATGTTGTTACAGATTTAAGAGAATTAAGCGAAATGCTGTTGGCAGATGAATTGGAGGGTATCACAATGTGGGAAGGAGTAAAAGGCGGATATCCGTTTAGTGGAGAATTTAGTGGAACTGTAGATGAGCTGGAAGAAAATCTACAGGAAAAGCAGCAGGAGTGGTATACGGATGGAGAGAATTTTATATTTATCAGTATGGACAAATACAGCGCATACTATAACGAATATGCCATCAGTAACGAGTCAGCCGAGCATATATTGGATGCAGAATTTTTGAAGAAACTGGAGTAAGATGCTGCCGAAACGGTCAAAAGTGATTTGTCCGGAAGAATATCTGGACAATGGAATGGATGGATTGAACTGGACGGGAGTCCTTGAAGTGTGTTCAATAATATGGGAGTATATGATAAGAAAATGAAAATAATCAAAAAACATTTAATTTATATCATTTTGATTTGTAGCTTGCTTGGTAATATCTGTTTCTATATAGGAAAACGGAAAGCAGAGCAGAAAGTTACTAGTACGATAGAGGAATTGGCAGAGAAAGAAAAAGAATATGAAACAATGGCATATGACCTGACAAAGAGCGGGGAAGAAAAATCCGATGAAAAAGCAATGTTTGCAGAAGTGGCGGCAGCAGATTACTTGGAAGTATCCCGCTTTATGACATCCATTCACAGCGCAACGCTTGACAGGCTGGTTAATACATATTATTTATATGATGATACGGATGATGCTTATCCGAAGTTAATCGATACGGCTATGATTTCCACGGCAGATGGGGAGGAAGACTGGCTGTACGAAGTTATCAATTCTTTAAAGGAAATAGGCGAAGAAAATAGAAAAATTGATGTTTTTCTGGATGATATAAAGCAGCATTTCGGAAATGGAATAACAGAATCTGAACAGATGGAGGATAATGTTGATAATGCAGGCAGCCAACTGGAAACATATATAGCATCAAAAGAGAAACAGATGTCGGAATGGACTTTTTATAATTCCCGATACTTTATCTCACATTAGCAAAAAATGACGGCTGCCTGTATCATTGAGGATTCTGTCGGGCGGGAAACAGAGGAATTATATGAGATAACATACTGCTATCAGGCAGATAGCGGGGAGTTTAGGATACAGTAGGAAGTTTTACCCCATATAAAGATGGAAATAAAGCAGCTTTGATGGCACATAGAGGTGACGAAGATGAAACAAACCATAATTCTTATATTAATAGCCATCTGCATTATAGCAGGGATTACAGACCAATTTCCCTATGTGGGAGATATCCTGCTGGAAGAAGTTCCGGAATTGGGATACTCATATAGTCCGGTGGCAGGTGGCGATACTTATATCTGTTATGAAAACATCCTGATTTTAGGAGAAGATATTTACCGCTATGAGAATGGAAACTATATGAAAACAGGTGAAACTATACGGGATATGCTGGGAATAGAAGGCAACATGCTTTATTATTATAGGCAGTATAAAAATACGATTGTTGCATGTAATTATCAATACTTTTTATTATATGATATGGATACGGATAAGAGCTTTACGCATCCGGTTCAGGGCAATAATGAAAGTTTTCACATCCGTAATTGGTATCTGTATGACGGATGTTTGTATTATCTGGCATTAAATGAGATTAGGAAGATGAACTCAGTACGCATTTATTGTGTAGACGTGTGTCAAGCGTGACGTTTTATGACTATGCAGGGAATGCTCTGGGAACCTATCAGTTGATAGAACCTGAAATTCTGCAGGACGGGTATTATATGAGAGAACTGTTATATCATGACGGGAAAATAACTGCATTGTATATACAGGAGGATACAGGGAATCTGTATATTGCGCAGGTAGAATTTGAAATTTCATGGTCTAAGGAGTAAAGAGTGATGATAAGACAAAGTATTTTGCCAGTATTACTTTTGCCGTTTGTCGTATGCGGTGTAATGTTAGGTAGGAATGACAAGATGGAAACAAAGATAAAAGAGACAGAAAAAGGTTACGAGCCAACAGGCGAGTATTGCAACATGGAAGACCTTGGGGAGATGGATTATTATCTGTTTTGTAGTACGAATTTACATAAAGGGGCAACGGGATTGGAGGCGAAGCCCTCTATTATCAGTAACAATACGCAGACCATTGAAGAGGCAAAGGAGCTCTATCAAAAGTTTAAAGAACAGCTTCCTCTGGAAGATGACAGCGATGAGGATGAGAGAACCGAGGTAATCTATATTTCGCCGGATTGCAAGTGGATTACAACACAAAAGTGGAGTGAATTTCAATTGGTCAATACTGTGACGTTGTTTTTTCAAAAAGAAAAAGTGAAGGAAAAGACAGGCAGGAATACAGAAAGATTCGCTGAAATTCGTATCATAAAAGATGGTGATACCTACCAGGAAGAAGATGAACAGTATGATAAGAGATTGTCGGAACTGAAAGAAGAAATGAAAGGTGAAGGATACTTTGTATTGATGTATACAAATTTTGAGGGAGATTTGATTGCAGGAATTAAAGATAATTTTAGTCTGCTCACGATTAGGAGATTAGAGGATGGGGCAGAACTATGGAGTTTTGACTTACAGGGAATGCAGGAAAAAGTAAAGAAGATTCGGGATGATATTCGGGCAGAAGATAACGGTATGGTATTTGTTGAGCAGTTTAGGGGCAATGAACAGGAAGGGTGGCTGGTTATTCAGGTAGGACCTTCTTCTTTCTTTCGGATAGACTATTCTTCGGGCGAAGTAACCTATCTGGGGGAATATCTGTATTCACCCAGCTTTAGCCCGGACGGGAAATATATGGCGTATTCCGACATTGATGCTGACGATGCACTTGTTATGGATATGGAGCCTGAGGAGTATGAACGGATGCCGTCTCCGGGCATCTATGTCAAGGAATTGGAGACGGGAAAGACGGCATATATATACTGGTATCCGTCCAGAGAAACGGGGGAAGATTTCATGGAATTCAGAGGTTTTCAATGGATTGAAAAAGAAGCATTTGAAGAATATATGGGATATACAGTCAGTAAAGAATTATTTGGATATAATCAGAAAAACCGGAACGAAGAAATTCGTTTCGGTTTTCTTTCATTATATTTGATTTTTCGGGAACCTTTTTGCATGTTGGTTTATCATATTTAATAGAAGCCGGCAACAACAAAGGAGGTGGAGCATGGCAGCAATAGAGAAAGAAACCTTTGCCAGATTAGTCCGTGAATATACGCCGAGCCTGTACAGGCTTGCGCTCGGCATTCTGCATAACCGTGACGATGCGCAGGATGTTGTCAGCGAATCTGTCTTAAAAGCGTATGAAAAGCTGCATACCCTGCAGAAAAGGGAAGCCTTCCACGCATGGATAATGCAGATTACGGCAAATGAGGCAAAGCGGGTTTATGCGAAAAACAAGCGGCGCGCGCTGGTAGAAAATATCGAGGACTATATGCCCGCGTTTGAGGACGAGTATCATGAGTTGTGGGATATTGTCATGAAAATTGATATTGTTTACCGGGAAACCGTTATTTTATATTTTTACGAACAGTTTTCCATCAAAGAAATAGCACAGATTCTTCATATACCGGAGGGAACGGTCAAATCCAGACTCTCCAGAGCCAAGAAGCAGTTGAAAGAATATTTGAAATAGCCGGATTAGGTGAATGCGAAACTTCCCAAATGCTTGTAGAGGTAACATATACAGTCCAACACGGGTCCGCTTTCGCTACAGTTCAACCGCAGCGGTACATAATATGCGAAAATACCGCATATAAGTACCGGCGGTCTCACAGTACCCGCTTATGGATTGTATATGTTACCCTATGCCAGACATTGTCGGAAATGTTTCACAATCACCTAAGCAGCCGGATAACAGAAAGGAGCATATATGAAAGACAGAGAATTTATCACGGATAAATTTGAGCAGGATTTATTGGAAATGGCACAGCGGGAGAAGATAATGCCGCCTGCGTCATTAGAGAAAAGAATAGATGACATACTTGTCAGTTTGCCGAAAAAGCGCAGAACAATCAGGATGACATGGAAAAAATCGGTGGTTCTTGCGGCGGCGTTAATCGCCATGTTTTCCTTTACGGTGACCGCAGCGGTCAATGCATGGCGGCAGCGTATGGCGGCAATGAATGAACAGGAAATGGAGGAATATTTTGTAGAACTTTATACGCGCAAGATAGGGGCTGATAATTATAACCGCCCTTATCAGGAGGGGGAAAAGGAGCGTATGAAGAAACTGCAGGTTTCTTATGAAGAGGAGGCGTTATTTCCTGAAGGAAGCCTTAGGATGATTGACGCGCCGGAGGAGTATAAGGGAAAAGGCGTGGCGTTTTACGGCGATACCTCGACATATTTTTTCCCGGATAAGGAAATGAGCGACGAGGAACTTTTGCAGATTATTGATTTTATGCACAAAAGAGATTACAGCCTGCAGGCGATGAACGACAGGATTGCAGCGGGAACGTCGGACTTTCCTCAGGACGAAATTATAAAAGAAAAGGAAAAGGAGATTGAGGCGACCGACAATGCCATCCTGCAAAGCGACGCTGTCTATAATCCTGCGCAGGAATTGACAATTCCTTATACGGGTGACTTGGAAATCCGTTATATGGCAATGGGGCAAAACTGCATTTTCCTGACAGGATGGAATGCGATTCATACGATGGAAATCGGCAGCAGTGATTCCAAACTTTTCTTTGATGATTTTGATGTAAAGACCGATGTTACAGCTTTGTATCAGGATAAAAAAGGAGATATTTACATTGCATTAATGGAGCGCACGGACGGAGAGGACTATGGCGCTATGATTGCGGGTGAGAAGTATAAAAAATCCCTCTGGATTCTGAGTGCGGAGGGCAGTGTCAAAAAGAAGATTGACTTATCCTCTTATGAAGATGAGATGTATGGTATGGTCAGCAGGATGGTGGTGGATGACGCAGGATATATCTATCTGCGCGGAAGCTGGATGAAAGATATTTTGATGGTACTGGATAAGGATGGAAACTATGTGAAAAACATTACCTTCGATTTGGAAACCGCATATATGCCTCATCCATCGGCAGGACTGGGAATCGGTAAGGATGGCAGAGTTTATACGCTGATAGAAGCGGGAGATATCGAGACGCATATCAGCATGGGAATCGCCGCAGTCAATCTTGAAAAAGGCACGATAGAGGACGTGCATCTGGGGATTGTGCCGGAGGGAACGGTTATGCTCGATATCGTCGCGCCCGGAGCCGACACGGACTTTGTATTCTGGGGATACGACGGCATCTTTACCTATAATCTGGGAGAAGAAAGCGCGGTGAATATACTGCCCGCCTATGAAGCGCCGTGTACCTGGGAGGGCTGTGAATACTGTGCGCTGCCCGACGGCAGAATCGTTTTTCTTGACTGTACGGAGTATCGTCGAGAAAATGAGCAGATGTTCCATCGTATTCCGCAAAAGACTTGTTTCTATTATAAATCCGGGCTGCGTGGGCGGTAAGACATAAGAAAATGACGGGAGGTTTCAAAGGAAAGCTTCCCGTTGTTTTTATTTATGGGAAATTATGCTATAATATAATACTGACGGTTTACGAAATCATGGTACGCAGGAGATAGCCCAATGCTTAAGGAAAATCTAAAAAAAGTATTATATTGTTTTATCAGCGTTTTATTATTCATTATTTTATGTTTTTTGTCAGCGCAGAGTTTCTTTACGGAGGTAAAATTAGATGATGGGGAACGTAAGTATTTCGTCGCTTCCAATAAGACGTTAGTGATTTTGTTGTTCTTTCTGCTGCTGGCGTTCTTTTATGCATGGCATAAATATGTAAGATTGTCGGATAAGGCGGTCAAAAGAATTATCATTATCATGGCGGCCTTTAATTTCCTGTTTATTCTGGCTTCGCAGAACCTGCCAAGGTCGGACCAGGATGTGATTATGAAGTGTGCGGCGGAGATATTGCATGGAAATTACAGACGTCTGGAATTTGGAAGCTATCTGTATATGGCGCCACACCAAAAGGGACTGGTGTTTTTCTGCTATTTCATTTCCCTGTTGCTGGGGGAATATAATTTCCTGGCCTTTCAGATGATAAATCTGCTGGCGGTCGGATTTACTTATTATCTTTTGTATCACTATCTGGATAAATACGCACATGACGGCAGAAAAGATGAAATCATATTAGGCATTATGCTGTTTTTCCCGATTGTTTTCTATACGAATTATGTCTATGGGCTGCTTATTGGACTGATGAGCGCTGTCTGCGCGATGCTTTACCAGCAGATGTATTTTAAGACGCGTGATAATAAAAAACTACTGTTATCTATTCTGTTCATTGCTTTGGCCTATATGTTTAAGACAAACTATGTTATCTTTGCCGTTGCCATAGTATTATTGTATTTTGTGGATGCATGGGATAATTGTAAAAGCATGATTGGAATAGTGGGTGTTATTGCCGCGCTGTTATTGACAAACGTGGTGATTAATACGGGACTTAGCGTGATTACCAATGGCGTGAGCGATGAATACAAGGGAGACGGCATTCCGATGATAGCCTATCTCGTAATGGGCGTTGACAGTCAGGACGGCGGATATGGCTGGTTTAACTCTTATAATTGGGCGGTTTATACCAATAACGATTACGATTATGAGAAAACGCAAAACGCCTGTATGGAGGATTTGAAAAACGAGATACGGTATCAGCTTGACAATCCTCAGACAGCTCTTGATTTTTTTCAAAAAAAGCTGACGAGCATATGGTGTGAAGCGTCTTTTGGCTCGTTTTATGAGATGCGGATTGACTATCAGACTGTTTTGCACAATCACAGCCATCTTTATAATGACACGTTTGCCGATACGGGGAGGCTGCACAGAATACTTGCTTTATTTCTGGAAGTATATCAAAGTATCATATATATAGGGGTTATATTATATCTCATTTTTTCCCGAAAAGAGTATGCGTTGTTAAGACTGGCCGGATTGATTGTCTTTCTGGGCGGTTTTATATTCCACACGTTCTGGGAGGCGAAATCTTCTTATATATTTGCCTATTTTGTGTTGTTGATACCCTATGCCATCATAGGGCTGCGGAAATGTTTTGATAACATAACAATAGATATTTTAAAAGAAAAAACAGGTGGAATGAAAGCCGTCGCGCTTTTAGCGGGCTTTGTGGTTCTTGTCGTGAGCGGCAGCGCATTGACAATCAATGAAAATGAAGAAGAGTGGTCGCTTTTTCTGGCGGAGCATAGGTTTATCAATGAGGGCTGTTATCATCTGCAATCCAAAGCTGCTGATGAAAATGCCCGGCTTGGGGAATATGATAAATGGGTTCTTAACATTGATATGGATTATGTATGGAAGTATACATTACTCTCGCCCAATAAGAAAAACAGACTGGCATCCATAGACGGCGGACTCCGTATGGTTTCCGACGAGGAAGCGGATGCTATATTGGATGAAAACGGAGACAGCGCGAAGTGGCGTTTTGAGCGAGTGGGGGGGGCATATTGTATCAGATGGTGGCTGGATATGAATAAAGTCATTACCTATGACACCGAAAGCGGTACGCTCTATTTAAGCGACTATGAAGCGGGAAATGAAAACCAGTTATGGGAACTGCGCCGTTAATGAAAAGCGCAGCGATTCCCGGTAGTTTCGGGGGGAACACCCATATTTTTCACGGAATTTCCGATAAAAATAACTGCTGTTATCATAGCCAATATTTTCCATAATCTGTTCTACGGAAAGCGGCGTCTGTGAAAGCAGATAAGCGGCCTGCTGTAATTTCCGCTGTTGCAAAAGTTCCTTGAAATTGCAGTCCGTATGTTTTTTTAGCAGGCGGCTGATATAATAGGCGGGGTGGTTCATTTCTTCTGCAATTTCCGACAGCGTTCCGTTTTTATAATGCGTTTCAATATATTTTAAGACGGTAAAAACAAGATTCTGCTCATACTGATGCGGGTTATCCTGATTGATGGCGTCTGCAAAAAGCGACAGGTTCATAAACAAAAGCCCCATTGTCGTCTGGTTGACGGTATTGGCATTTGCCTTTTTATAGATTAAAGTCCATATCATATTCTCGACCAGATGCTGTACGGGAAGAATATCCTTGGCCTGAAAATGCAGATAGCTGGAAAGGGAATAATCGCCGGATAGGGAGGAAACCAGGAAATCATAGAGGATATTTTCTTTTTCAATCATGGAAAAAGCACGGTCGAAAAAAGCGGGCAGAATAATAAAGTTGACAGCAATGTCATGTTCTGCGGCAGGAAGAATCTCCTGTGTCGCATTCTGGTTTAAGAACAGCAAATCCCCCTCCTGCAGCGTAATACGCTCTTTATCATTGATGATATGCGTCGTGCTGCCGCTGCACATATAGACCATTTCCACATAGTTGTGGCGGTGTTTTGGAAAATGAATGAATCTGGTATGGGGGCGTATCTCTATCAGACGGCCTTTCTGCAATAACTTTTGGCTGTCAATGACAAAGTCTTTATGGGATGTATAAAGTTCCCTTTTTACATTTTGCGCCCCTTTTAATATCGCCTGTTCTTCTTCCGTGATTTTTTGAAGATGCCTTAATAGTTCCTGCTGCATATCTCTCAACCTTTCCTGCCTGCGTTTTCTTCTACTATAGCATAAAACGTCTGCGGCTGTCATCCGAAACATTGCAAATAAGGTCCTGTTATTTTGACGGCAAAGACCTGATAAGAAAAAGAAAGCTCTGCTATAATAAATCATAATCTAACGATTCATAATGGGAAGGAGAAGGTATGATGACACAAAAAGAAAGATATGAAGCGGCAAAAGAAATGTATGCGGCGGTTGGCGTAGACACGGACAAGGCTATTGCAACGTTGAAAGAAGCTCCGGTGGCGCTGCACTGCTGGCAGGGGGATGACGTAATCGGTTTTGACCATGACGGCCCTTTGACGGGAGGCATTCAGACAACGGGGGATTATCCGGGAAAAGCAAGAACGCCGCAGGAACTGATGGACGATATGTCTTTGGCATTACAGTTGATGCCCGGTAAAAAGAAACTGAACTTACACGCAAGCTACGCTATTTTTGAGGACGGAAACTACGTGGACCGTGATAAAATCGAGCCGAAGCATTTTGCAAAGTGGGTGGCATTTGCGAAAGAGAGAAATATGGGAATCGACTTCAATCCTACGTTCTTTTCCCATGATAAAGTAAAGGACGGGCTGACGCTCTCAAGTCCTGATGAGGCGACGAGAAAATTCTGGATTGAGCATGGTAAGGCTTGTATCCGCATTTCTGAATATTTTGCGAAAGAAACGGGAATGCCATGTGTTATGAATATCTGGACGGGAGACGGTTACAAAGACATTCCGGCCGACCGCATGGGTCCCAGAATGCGCTATAAAGATTCTATCGAGCAGATATTGTCGGAGCCTTATGACAAAAATCTGGTAAAACCGTGCGTGGAATCCAAGGTATTTGGTATCGGCGTAGAATCCTATACGGCGGGAAGCGCAGAGTTCACACTGATGTTTGCGGCAACGCATGACGGCTGTCTGCCGCTTATGGATAACGGCCATTACCATCCGACGGAAGTGGTATCGGACAAGATTCCGGCGCTGCTTTGCTATTTCCCGGAAATTGCCCTGCATATTACCAGGGGCGTGCGCTGGGATAGCGACCATGTCGTATTATTTGATGATGAAACCAAAGAGATGGCAAAGGAAATCGTAAGAAATAATGCTTTAAACCGTGTTTATATGGCGCTTGATTATTTCGATGCAAGCATTAACCGTATTTCCGCATGGACGGTCGGATTCCGCAGCTGGCAGAAGGCATTGCTTTCCGCACTCTGCACACCGCATGAAGCGCTCAAGAAGCTGCAGGATGAGAACCGTATGACGGAACTCATGGTAATGCATGAGGACATCAAAACCTATCCGTTTGGCGATGTCTGGGAGGAATATTGCAGACAGTGCAACGTTGTTGCGGATAAGAGCTGGTTTGATGCGGTTAAAAAATATGAAGACGAAGTATTGTCGAAGAGGAAATAGCAATGTTATCCTAGCATTATGATAGCGAAATTCTTTGAGGGGAATCTTTTGGTTCCCCTTTTTCTGTTATTGTGGTATAATAATATTAGCATTTTTTGACAAACGAAGGAGTATGTGAAATATGAGTTTCGATTTGAAAAAAGACGGCAAGCGTATTATCGTCATTTGCCTTGCATCTGTCATTATGGCGGTAAATACTAAAACTTTTGTCAGGACAGGCGGTTTATATCCGGGCGGAGTCATGGGATTGACCATCCTGATACAGGCTGTCTTTGAAAACTTCTTTCATATCACAGTTCCGTATACGGTAGTCAATTTATTGTTAAATATGATTCCTATTTATATCGGATTTCGCTATATCGGGAAAAAGTTTACACTATATTCCTGTTTGATGATTGTCCTGACCGGTATTTTGACGGATGCCATACCGGGATATGTGATTACGTATGATATTTTGCTAATCAGCATTTTTGGCGGGATTATTTGCGGTTTTGTCATCAGTTTATGCCTGATGATGAATGCGACAACGGGCGGTACGGATTTTATAGCAATTTTTCTTTCGGAGAAAAAGGGGGTGGATTCCTGGAACATTATTATGGGAGTCAATGTCGTTATCATTATGCTGGCCGGTTTGTTGTTCGGCTGGAAGCAGGCATTGTACTCGATTATATTTCAGTACGCTTCCACACAGGTTCTGCACATGCTCTATCAAAGGTATCAAAAACAGACGTTATTCATTGTTACCAATCATGCAAAGGATATATGTAAGGTGATTTATGACATAAGCGGGCATGGCGCAACGATTCTGGAAGGGGAAGGCTCTTATGAACACTGCGAAAGGGATATCGTGTATTCCGTAGTGTCAAAAGAAGAGAGCAAGAAAGTTGTCCGGGCGGTTAAGAAAGCTGATGAGGGGGCTTTTGTCAACGCGATAAGGACAGAGGAATTGTTTGGAAGATTTTACCAAAAACCGACGGAATAGGAAGACAGAAGCTTTATTTGTAATATGTTGTGTAAAGGATTGTGTAATTGTGTAGTTGTGTAATGGGGTAATGAAAATGGAAAAAATCACGAATGAGGAGATTGAGCGAGCCTGGAGGGTATATCATAAGGCTTTTTTAGAGATACCATATTCCAAGCAAAGAAAGTATATTAAAAGCAGTGAACACAATATAAAGCAATTAGAACGTCGGATTGCCAGAAAAAAGAAAATGGAAGCCCATCAGATTCTGAACGATATGACTGAATTGCATAAAAGGGCTGCCACTGTCGGCTATACGGTTTCCAACCGTGACCGCAGGCTGTGGGGAAAATATGAAAGAGTCCTGCGTAAACTGGTGCAGTTGGACCTTTCTTTCCTGCGCATGATGGCGCCGTCAGCCTCCGCGGAGGAAATCTTAAAGATGGACGGCCTTTTTGAAATGCTGCGTGAAAAATCCCTCTATGAAATTTACAAGGATGACTATATGCAGCTTATGGTCGGGAAAAAGATTGAGGAACTCATGGAGGCGGAGCCGGAAAAGCAATACCCGGAGGCGCGCAGTATGCACAGACATTTTATTCTGCATATCGGTCCGACCAACAGCGGCAAGACCTATCAGGCATTGCAGCGGCTAAAACAGGCGTATCAGGGCATTTATTTAGGACCTTTGCGTCTTCTTGCGCTGGAGGTTTATGATACGATGACGGCGGCGAGGGTGCCGTGCAGCATGATTACCGGAGAGGAAAAGATTCAGACGCCGGGCGCATTCTGTCAGGCTTCCACGATTGAAATACTGGATTTAAAAGAAATTTATGACATTGCCGTCATTGATGAGGCGCAGATGCTTTCCGACGAGAACAGGGGAAGTTACTGGACAAGGGCGATTCTTGGCATCCGCGCGGAAGAGATACATATCTGCGCGTCTCCGGTGGCGGAGAAACTTCTGATTCAGATGATCACCCGCTGCGGCGATACTTACGACCTTGTGTATCATGAGCGGAATACGAGATTAGAGTTTTTACCGGGAAAATATGATATGAACAGGGATGTGGAAAAGGGAGACGCCCTGATTACATTTTCCAAGAAAAATGTGCTGGCGATTGCGGCGGCTTTAGAGGCAAAAGGAATAAAAACGAGTGTTATTTATGGAAACCTGCCGCCGAAGACAAGAAGAGAACAGGTACAGCTTTTTGCGGAGGGAGTCAATGACGTTGTGGTTGCTACCGACGCCATCGGCATGGGGATTAACCTGCCAATCCGCAGAGTTGTCTTTATGAATACCATTAAGTTTGACGGCAGCGTTAAACGACGCCTTTACGCGGAGGAAATACGCCAGATAGCCGGAAGGGCGGGACGCTACGGTTATTATGACATCGGTTATGTACAGACCACGATGGATATGGGGTATATCGGGAAAAAACTGCAGGAGCCTTTCCATCCGCTGAAAAAAGCAAGAATCGGTTTCCCGGAACTGCTTTTGGATATCAATATGGAACTGGATGAAATCATAGACGTTTGGGAAAATGCAGGCGGCACACAGTTATATGATAAGGTATCCATGGCGGAAAGCGTCAAAAAATACCGTTACCTGAAAGGTTACCGCAAAGCCGGTGAGAGCATGAAAGATAAAAGAATGCTGCTTTCTCTGATTACCTGTCCTTTCGATATAGGCGATAGAGATGTTATCAGGTTATGGCTTAAGTACTGTGAAAATCCGCTGGAGGAACAGCCCTGCCCCGCATACCCGAGAGAATCTTTTTTGGAAGAATTGGAATCCTATTATAAGAAGCTGGATTTATATAGCCAGTTTGCAGGCAGAATGAACTGGCTTATTGACAGGCAGGAACTGGAGGCCAACAGAGAAGCTTCGCAGCGCGCCATCGGTAAGCTTTTGCAGGAAAATAAGAAGCAGTTCGAGAAGAAATGTCAGGTATGTGGAAAGACATTGCCGTGGGATTATCCTTACCGGATATGTGAGGACTGTTTTATGGAAGAGAGTGTGTAAAGGCAAAGATGATTAAGACCTATATTATGGATGTCAGGCAGTTGGAGAACGGGAACGCATTTTCTGACGCATTGCAGGCGGTTTCTCCGTACCGCAGACAAAAAATTGCCCTGCTAAAGCACAAAAAAGATAAAAACAGAAGTCTGGGAGCCGCGCTTTCCTTAAATGCCGCTCTGAAATCATATGCTCTGGAAGAACGCAGTATGGAATATGATTTGGGAAAGTATGGAAAGCCCGTTTTGCGCTATTATCCGAAACTGCATTTTTCCCTTTCCCATTCCGGCGATTATGCGATATGCAGTGTCGGTGAAGTTCCAATCGGCAACGATATCGAATGGGTACGCGGCGGTAAAGAACGTCTGGCGGAACGTTTTTTTGCATCGGAGGAATTGGCGTGGATACGCAGTGCAGACAGTGTCAGGCAGCAGGAAGAGCGGATGTTTAGAATCTGGACGATGAAGGAAAGTTTTTTAAAAGTAACGGGTCTTGGCATGTCTTTGCCGTTAAAGGACTTTGCGGTGCTTGCAGCGGATGGTGACAGTATTTCCCTGCGCCAGCAGGTGGATGAGAAGACATATTTCATGAAAGAATATGCCATGCCGGAAAATCGGGTGGAGGACGCCGACTATAAAATTTCCGTCTGTAGTGAAAGCCCGGAGTTTGACAAGAATATAGAACGGGTCTTTTTTCCTTATAACTGACGTATATTCCCGGATATGACGGTACATACTAAATGCTATCAATGGCAGAAAGGGAGAGTTCGCATATGTTGGGAAAACAGAGCATTCAATTTAAAAATCCGCCTTATATCATAAACAGCGCGTCTATCGTCGGCAGTAAAGAGGGGCAGGGTCCAATGGGAAAACTCTTTGACAAAGTGGGAAAAGACGATATGTTCGGCGCCGAGACATGGGAAGAGGCGGAAAGCGTCCTGCAAAAAGAGGCGGTGCAGATTTTACTGGAAAAGGAAAACATGAAAAAAGGGGAAATAGAGTTAATCCTCGCGGGAGATTTGCTTGGACAGTCGATTGCAAGCAGCTTTGGGCTGACTTCTTTTGGAACGCCGCATGTAGGGCTGTACGGCGCGTGTTCCACCAGCGGACTCTCCATTGCGGTCGGCAGCGCCATGGTAGCGGGGGGTTTTGTAGATAAGGCAGTCTGCGTTACATCAAGCCATTTTGCAAGCGCGGAGAAAGAATTTCGTTTTCCGCTTGCCTATGGCAATCAACGTCCGCTTTCCGCAACCTGGACGGTGACGGGCAGTGCGGCATTTTTGCTTGCCCCTGAAATTCCGGCAGGGAAAAAGGCAAATGCTAAAATCACAGGAATAACGTTTGGAAAGATTATGGATTACGGTATCAAGGATTCCATGAACATGGGGGCGTGCATGGCGCCTGCGGCGGCGGACAGTATCAGGCAGAATTTGGAAGACTTCGGCAGAACACCGGAGGATTATGATAAAATTATAACAGGCGATTTGGGTGTCGTAGGGCAGAAGCTTTTGTTTGAACTTCTGGAGGAAAAGAAAATCGACATAAAAAAACAGCACATGGACTGTGGTATCGAGATTTTTGACAGTGAAAAACAAAACACCAACGCGGGCGGTTCCGGCTGCGGTTGTTCGGCGGTAATACTCTCCGCGTATATCTTAAAGAAAATAGAAGAGGGCGTATGGAAACGGGTATTGTTTCTGCCGACAGGCGCGCTTCTTAGCAAGACAAGCTTTAACGAGGGCCAGACCATACCGGGCATAGCGCATGGGGTGGTGCTGGAGAAAGTTTGATGGAAAGTATAAAAAACAGGGAAGCAGGCGGCAGTCGGGGTGTTTGCCTGTTTTTTTTGTGCTAAAGTATATAGGAAAGAGAACAATAGTTTGAAAATTGTGGAAATCTGAAAGGCATCATGATAAAATTCATTGTATATAGTGACTTAGAGTATGGGGAGTTTTTATAATAGAAAAGAGGCAGCATTTATGGAACAACTATATACGCGCTGGGGAAAACAAATGGATAGTGACAATGTATGGCAGGAATATCCTCGTCCTCTTTTACAAAGAGAAAGTTATGTAAACCTAAATGGATATTGGGAGTATGCCATCACGCAAAAGTTTCGCAAGCCGGATACCTATGACGGCAGGATTCTTGTTCCCTTTTCGCCGGAAAGTGCGCTTTCGGGCGTGGAAAGGCAGCTTAAGCCGGATGAATATCTCTGGTATCATAGAACGATTCCTGCGGATTTGGATAAGCTGCGCGCCGGATATCGGCTGATACTGCACTTTGGAGCGGTAGACCAGGCGTGCAGAGTCTATGTCAACGGGAAAGAGGCGGCAAGGCACACGGGCGGCTATCTGCCGTTTTCGGCGGATATCACGGAACATATGCTAAAAGATGTGATAGAGCAGGAACTATTAATTGCCGTACGGGATGTAAGCGATACCTCATACCATACAAGGGGAAAGCAGAAATTAAAACGCGGCGGTATGTTTTATACGGCGCAGAGCGGCATCTGGCAGAGCGTCTGGATGGAGTATGTGCCGTCTGTTTATATAAAAGAAATGATAACCGAGCCGGATTTAAGGCAGGGCAAAGTGCGGATAACGGTTCGTTCGTCGTCTGCATCCGCTATGCCTGTCCATATTCAGGTCAAAGAACCGGCGTTGTATCAGAATTTATCAGCAGAAACGGCAAAAAATGCAGATGTAGAAACGTCGGCAATAGAAAAGGAAAACACGGAAACGGTGTCTATTATAGTACAGGCGGACGGCACAGCCAACCGGGAAATGGAGATTGCCCTGCCCGTTAGTAAACCGTGGACGTGTGACGAGCCGTATCTGTATTATTTTACCGTGACAATGGACAATGATAAGATAGAGAGTTATTTTGCACTCAGGACTTTTTCCATCGAGCCGGATAAAGATGGCATTCCCCGTATTTGCTTAAATGGAAAAGTACAGTTTCAAAACGGCGTATTGGACCAGGGCTACTGGCCGGATGGCTTGTATACGGCGCCGTCTGACGAGGCGCTTATTTTTGATATCATGGAAATGAAGAAAATGGGCTTTAATATGCTGAGAAAGCATATTAAAATCGAACCCGACAGATGGTATTATCATTGCGACAGACTGGGCATGATAGTCTGGCAGGACATGGTCAATGGCGGCACATATTATAAACACTGGTTTGTGACCTATGCGGCAACGCTTTTTTCCAGAAAAAGACTGCCGATAAAAGACAGCTGCCTGCCGTTATTATCCCGCAGTCATAAAGCGGGACGGCGGGAATTTATCCGGGAGATGAAAGAGACGATTAGACTGTTAAAAGCGCATCCGAGCATAGCGGCGTGGGTTATTTTTAATGAGGGCTGGGGACAGTTTCATGCCAGGGAAATGACGCGGATTGTAAGACAGTGTGATGACAGCCGCCTGATAGACCAGGCAAGCGGCTGGTTTGACCAGAACGGCGGCGATATGCAGAGCATTCATCATTATTTTTTCAGCTTTACATTTCGACCGGAAAAGGAACGCGCCACCGTCCTATCGGAATTTGGCGGATACTCGCTGCGGATTCCGAAACACAGTGCATATAAGAAATTGTACGGATACGGCACGCATAAGACAAAGGAAAGTTTGAATGCCGCTTATAAAAAGCGTATGCGGCAGATAGCAGAACAGATTCCGGACGGGCTGTGCGCTTGTGTATACACACAGCTATCCGATGTGGAAGAGGAAGTAAACGGGATTTTCACCTATGACAGAGAGGTCAAAAAGATTGAAAAGGTGTTTGACTTACCAGATTCCCAATAAATGCTGCATAAGCAGACTGACTCCGGTAATGCCTATCCAGCAGCTAAATCCCATAATAATCGGCTTTCCTCCGGTTTTGACTAATTTAACGATATCGGTATTAAGACCAATAGCTGCCATGGCAAGCACAATAAAGAATTTGCTTAATTCTTTAATGGGAGTAAATACTCCGGCATCTACGCCTAAAGATACTGCAACGGTAGTAATGATGGATGCCGCTACAAAATATAGAATGAAGAATGGGAATATCTGCTTTAGACTGATTTTTTTGCCGGATTCCCCGTTCTTTTTTTCTTTTTGCGTACGAATCATGGCGAGTACAAGTGTAATCGGAATAATAGCCAGGGTTCTGGTTAATTTGACGGTAACTGCCGTGTCCAATGTTGCAGAACCTAGGTTCCACATACTGTCCCAGGTAGAAGCGGCTGCGGTTACGGAAGAAGTGTCATTTACCGCAGTTCCGGCAAAGATGCCGAAAGCTTCTCCGGTATTGGTGGCAAATCCGATAAGTTTTCCGAAAGTGGGAAAAATCAGCGCGGCAAGTACGTTAAAGAAGAAAATGACGGAAATTGCCTGTGCGACTTCTTCATCATCCGCATCAATAACGGGGGCTGTTGCGGCAATAGCGGAGCCGCCGCAGATAGAAGAGCCGACTCCGACCAACGTGGAAATTTTTCCCGGAATGCGCATAGCCTTATGTAACAGATAAGCAATAATCAAAGATGTGGCTATCGTACTGATGATAATAGGAAGAGACTGTTTTCCTGTCTGCAGAATGACAGTCAGGTTCATGCCGAATCCTAATAGAACGACAGCCCATTGCAGGACTTTTTTGGATGTAAATTTGATACCGCTTTCAAACGTACTTTTATCTTTGAAAAACAAAGTAATAATCATACCTGCGACAATGGCAATCACAGCGCCGCCGATGATGGGGAACTGCTTTCCCAAAAGCCAGGATGGTATGGCTATAATAAGGCACAGTAGAATGCCTTTTGCGTTTTTTTCTATAAAATTCATTTTTCGTTCTCCTTATTGTTTGTCTGCATTGTTATTGTCCGATACTGTTATGATTTGATATCGTCTTTTATATCATAAGAGTTGAAGCGCTTTTTGTCTACAGATTTTTGAAACATAAAGGGAATAGACTTTTAGAGCGTAATTATGATATAGTATTTTATAGTGAACAAGACGGATATGGTGAATGAATATGCGGGAAATGGAATTTAAAATGGAACGCCCCGGACTCTTAAAGGCGGGCGACCATGTAACGGTAACGGAGGGCGTTTTGCCAAGTAATTATTACTATACGATAGACCCCTCGCTTGCCATGTCCGGCAACTACCCTTTTCGCGAGCGGATGTTAGAGCGCGAGGGAGAGGTGCTGGAAGTTATTGAAAATGAAAGAGGCTTTTATGTGCGGGCGAGATTTTGGCAGTGAAAAAGAATGGAGGAATAATATGTTAAAAAAAGTAGCAACAGACAAGGCTCCGGCGGCAATCGGACCATATTCACAGGGAATTATTGCAGATAAGATGCTCTTTGCGTCCGGACAGATTCCGATTGACCCGGCGACGGGAGAGATTACCGGCAGCGATATTACCGGACAGGCTGAGCAGGTCATGAAAAACGTAGGGGAAATCTTAAAAGAGGCGGGAACCGGTTATGAAAATGTAGTAAAAACAACCTGTTTTTTGGCGGAAATGGCAGATTTTGCCGCATTTAACGCGGTTTAT
>JAMPCN010000057.1 GCA_023666125.1 Bacillus sp. (in: firmicutes)
CTGTGCGGCTATCTGATTGTATTCCGCAAAGATTTTCTGGTAAGTCATCATCAGGCGCGCCTGTCCGATGGCCGCATACGCCTGCTTGATGGCAATCGGATTGTCTTCTTCCTCTTCCTGAATGCGGATAGCCTGTTTGCCGACGGCAATGGAACCCGACGTTACTAAAATAACGTCTTTACCCTGATTGCGTAAATCACACAGTTCCCTGACGAGTACGTCCAGCTTGGTATAATCCAGATTGCCCGTCTCTTTATGCTGTAAGGATGAGGAGCCGATTTTAATGACAATCCTCTTTTTATCCCTCATCATTTCCCTGATATTAGACATTGTTTCATCCCCTCATGGTATATACTGCGCAGAGTAGGTTTTTACAATCTTCTCTGCCGTCAGCATGCCGTCCATCGCCGCTGAAGTAATTCCGCCCGCATATCCCGCACCCTCGCCGCATGGATAAAGCCCTTTTACGTCAGACTCTCCCGTTTCTGTTCGGGGAATCCGCACGGGAGAAGACGTTCTGCTCTCGATGCCCGATACATAGACGCCGCCGTCTCCAAAACCGGGTAACACCTTATCAAACTGCTCCATGCCCTCGACAAAGGAGCGGTTTAGCGGCTCCGGTAATATTTCATGGACAGGCGCCATACGGTACGCGCCTTTTATTGCCGGCCTATAGTCCGGATATTCTTCCAAAATAGCGGATTTGGCCTTTTCCATGCCTGTCACGGCCGTCTTAAAATCGCCGTAGGTTTCCACCGGTATGTCTCCGCGGCCGATTTCATACGCTTTCTCTTCTAAACTGCGCTGAAACGCTATGCCGGAAAGCGGATGAAAACTGTCAAAATCATCAGGCGTTACCGTAACAATGACCGCGCTGTTACTGTTATCGCCGCCCCGGCCGCTGTAACTCATACCGTTTACGGCCAGTTTCCCGGCTTCCGAAGAGGCGTTGACGACATAGCCGCCCGGACACATGCAAAAGGAATATACTCCCCTGCCGCCGCTTACCTGTGCGGAAACCTTATAGCTCGCCGCAGGCAGCCTTTTATCATCCCTACATCCGTATTGTATCTGATTTATCATCCTTCGGGGATGTTCCACCCGCAGCCCTACCGCAAAGGATTTCGCCTCCATCGGCACATGGCGCTCATAAAGCATCTGAAAGGTATCCCTTGCGCTGTGTCCGATGGCAAATACCGCAATATCCGTGGCAATATGCTCTGTATCATTGACAATCACTTCTTTGATATGTTCTTTTTCTATGACAATATCGGTAACCTTGCTTTCAAAACGCACGTCTCCGCCATAAGAAATAATCTCCCTACGGATATGTTCAACAACATGCATCAATATGTCCGTTCCGATATGCGGTTTGGCGTCATAAAGGATTTCCTCCGGCGCACCCGCCTCTACGAGCAGTTTCAGAACCTCGCCGTTTCTTCCAAATTTATCCCTGATTAACGTATTTAGTTTTCCGTCAGAAAAAGTTCCTGCGCCGCCTTCCCCAAACTGTACGTTGGAATCCGGCGCTAAAACGCCGCTTTTCCAAAAGTCCTCGACATCCTTTTTCCGGGAATCGACTTTTTTCCCGCGTTCCAATAAAATGGGGCGGTATCCGAAACGAGCCAGATAATAGCCGCAAAATAATCCTGCCGGTCCGGTTCCGATAATAACAGGCCGTTTATATAAAGGCACGTTTCCCGGTTCGGGAAAACGGTATGTTTGTTCCTCCGCTTTCTGAATCTGCACTTTCCCTGTATTTTTCCCTGACACATATTCTAAAATACGCGCCTCATCTTTCAGAGTAACATCTATCGTATAAATAATGAAAATCTCAGGTTTTTTTCTGGCGTCAACCGACTTTTTTACAATCTGCTTGGAAAAGACATCCTCTTTTTTTAAATACAGCAGTTTCCGTATTTTGGCGTCCAAGTCTTTGTCCGTATGGGAAAGCGGCATTTTTATCTGGTTTAGTCTTATCATTTTGTCGTTATGCCTTTCTATGCGCCCGCGGCGTTTCGCCCCGCGATGGCGCCGCTTGTCCAGGCCCATTGCAGATTATAGCCTCCGCATATCCCGTCCATATCTATGATTTCTCCCGCAAAAAAAAGATGCGGCATATATTTCGATTCCAGGTATTTCGTCAGTTCCTTAGCGGGAATGCCTCCCGCGCTGACCTGCGCATGTTCAAATCCGTTTGTCTCCCGCACGGAAACGGTGAGATTTTTATATAAATCCTGTATGGCTTTACGCTTTTTTAGGGAAAGCGTTTCCACAGTCTCCTGCGCCCTGCATCCCGCCAGTTTTATGATAAGCCGGTTTATCTTTTTATTGGAGATGCCGGTCAGAAACTGCTCTAACGGCTGCGTTTTCTGCCTTATCCATCTTTCTTCCCAGAAACCGTCATAAGCGTGTCCATTACAGTTCGGTAAAAAATCAATCGCGACGGTTACCTTTTTCTTCTGATAGAGCGCATAAGCCGCCTGTCTGCTAAACTGAAAGACGGGAATGCCGGATATGCCGTAATCCGTAAGCTGCAATTCCCCCTGCACCGTATCCGCCTTATGTCCATCCGTTAAAAGCGTCAGTTTCGCTTCGGTGCGGACGCCGGATACGCTTTTGAAAAAATCTTCCTCACAGCGTAACTGCACCAATGCCGGAACGAGCGGCGTAACATGATGCCCGGCCTGCCCGGCAAGCGCAAAACCGCTTCCGTCGGACCCCGTTTTGGGAGCCGCCATGCCGCCGCAGGCTAAAACAACCGCGTCGTATGTCCGCTTCCCGGATAAAAAAGTAAGGGTAATCTTTCCCGTTTCTGCTTGCGTATGTAAAGCGGTGACGGCGTTATCCAAACAGACATTGACATGACACGCATCCAACGCATAACGCAGCACATCAAGCACCGTCGAAGCCTGCTCCGATAAAGGATAAAGATATCCGTTTCTGTCTTTTATGAGCATTCCGTGTTGACTAAAAAAGTCAATCGTATCATCTAACCCAAATGCAGAAAACAAATCGTCATACAAAGATACGCCGCTGCCATAATAGGCGTCTTTTTTCATATCCAGATTGGAAAAATTGCATTTACCGTTTCCGGTAACGAGCAGTTTCTTTCCCACTCTGTCGTTTTTTTCATACAGGTCTACGCTCGCGCCTGCCCCGGCCGCCTGAATGGCCGCCATCATGCCTGCGGCGCCGCCGCCTATCACTGCAACTTGCTTACTCATGTTCTTTTCCTGTCTTCATTTTGGGCGATAATCAGATACTCGCCAGACTATTATAACAGGAATCCATATAAAACACAATTAAATCTTATTCCTATTTTCACTTTTTTTAATTCATTTTTTAACTTGAGTATGACTCCAAAAAATGATACAGTTCCTGTTCGTCCTCAATATACTTTCCCTGTATAATTTCGCTTTGCAGTTCTTCGTTTAAATTGGAGAGTAAAATATCCGTATTCAAGTGTACGGTCTGTTTATCGTCCTCATAGACGATGATATAATGGTCTGCAACCATCAGATAAAAGCCCTCGTTTTCTTCTTCGGGCCTGTAATATTTGCAGATAACGACCCGGTCTTTGGAAAAGCTGGACAATTCGCTGTTTTGAAATCCTAACTTTAAATCGGAGAGCGCAGGATTTTTATCATATTCTGACAGTTCTTCTATCAGCCGCACTCTGTCAAGCCCGATATATTTGACGGGAACCTGTTCGTTTTTTTCTTCCACCGTGCCGTCGGATAAATTGACTTCCTCTATCAGATAGAGCGTATCCGCGGTAATAACAGGCGCTTTTTCCATAGCGGTCTCAATCACCTGTTCTTTTGCGGCTTCGTTTTTATCCGTACTATCCGTAATGTCGCTTATTTCCTCAGACAGCGTTTTTTCTATCGCCCGCTCGATGTCCGCTGTTCTCTTTGTCTGCGTCTGCCCGTATCTGTTCGGATAAAAAAACTGCTCCGCTTTTAACGTCGCATAACTTCCTGCGCCGAACATAAGGCCCGCCATTACAAAAAAAAGACTGATACGTTTTACAATCCTCATCTTAGGTCATTCCTGCCCTTTCCCTTGATTCTTATAATCAGTATCAGTCAAAAATTATTTTTTATGCACGATTCATTATAATACGCCTATCATGCGCCCGATTGCTATCCAGACCCTGCCAAGCGGCATATCGCCTAACTCTGCTTCGTTTAAGACACGTAACACCATTAAAAGCAGAATATATAAAATCAAACCGACCAGGCAGCTTATTAAAATAGTCGCTATATTGCCCAAAATGTCTAAAAGGGCTTTTCCAAGAAGCATAACGACCAGTCCGGAGACAGCCGCCGACACCGCCGGAAAAGCGAAAGAATACAGCCATTCCTGCCGGTATTTGAGTTTCCGCGCCGCAAACAGAAAGAACGACACCGCCATTACAAGCGTAAACAGGATAACGGAATATAATACGCCCTCCGCCCCCATCAGGCTCTTTCTGACCAGAAGAAATAAGGCTCCCAGATGAACGGCCAACGCCGCAGCCAAAGAAATAAAAAGTTCCTTTGCCATATGCGTTTTCAATAAAAGCTGTCCGAACAGATAGGAAGCGCCGTATAAGAAAATAATCACGGTTCCCTGTTTTAAAAGGCCGGCCGCCTGTGGATTTTCCCCTTTGTAAAAGCCGCCGATAAACGCATCCGCAAGCACCGCAAGATAAATCGCTATCGGAAATGCCGTAACGCACAGGCTTTTAACCGCAGCGGCGATTTTTTCACGCATTACATGGTATTCTTCCTTTTCATAGGCGGTAATGGCTTTTGTCACGCCCCCATGTATCGCAAGACAGACAAGCGCGGCGCCGATTCCGGCAAATACCGCAAATTTTCCATAATAGGAACCCCAAAGCGCGGCCCTTGTGCCGGCAAGTTCCTTGCGGTTCATGCAGTAGTTAAAAAATCTCTGGTCTATCAGCATAAAAACATTGAACAAAACCGCGGCTAACGCAACCGGAATACTGTTTCCCAGAAGCATTTTGATAATTTCCCCGTCGCTTTCCGTTCTTCTGCCGTTATCCTGTGAAAGCTGCCTTTTCCATGTGCCTGCATAAGCGGCAAAGACAAATATCAGATATAGCAGCGTAATAAGCTGCGACGCCATGATGCCAAGCACGACGCCTAACGCGCCATACGCATAGGCCACCGTATTATTTTTTACCAAAGCTTCCACCTTAAGCCCGTATTCATAGGCAATCCTGCCGCCCGCTATGGCGGTGATTACCATGGCAATCTTTTCAATATATTGGGAATGCGCCACTAAAATGCCGAAACCGTTGCCGTTGAAATAGCCTCTGAATACATTGACTAATGCGGTCACTATCAGTAACGGCGCGACGGCCATAATCGCTTTCCGGCTCATGGACTCCAGCGCCACAACTTCCGACAGATATCCGGAGGCAAATACCATCACAAACGCCAGCAAAACGCTTATCACAAGAGATATCTTCAATGCCATCTGAAATACTTTTCTGGCGCTTCGATACTGCGCCCTCTTCATCCGGTAACGGATTAAACCCGACATGGTTCTGGAAATGCCATAGGAAAATAACAGCGTACATAAAATGAAAAGTTCGTACGCCGGTGCAAACAGGGCAATCCCCGTATCGCCAATCACACCGGAAAGCGGGATTCTCATCGCCAGGCTGATGATATAGGTAATGATGCCCGCATATAACGCAATATTGCCTTTATTGTCCTTCCGGGTCTTGCCGCCGGCGGAAAAATTTTCTCTCTTCTGTATCTTCATATGGATGCCTTTCGTCTCTACTCTCTGACAATGCCAAGCCGTGTCAGCACATTTTCCTGTTTTTCTTCCATAACGGCGGACTCTTCCTTTGTCATATGGTCATAGCCGCATAAATGAAACATACTGTGCGCCATTAAAAAAGCAAATTCACGCAGTTGGCTATGTCCGTATTCTTCGGCCTGTTCCACGGCCTTATCCACCGAAATCACAATATCTCCGAGTATCAGTTCCCCGCTGTCCGGGTCAAAATAGTCCGCTTCTTGTTTTTCCGCCATGGAAAAATCGCCCGGCCGTTCAAAATCCAGGTTGGGAAAGGACAAAACGTCCGTCTCTTTATCAATTCCCCGGTGTTCTCTATTATAGGCGCGGATATTTTCATTGTCTGTCAAAAGCAGGTTAATACATGCCTCGTACGGGCAGTTTTCGGCTTCTAAGACCGCTTTTGCCACTTGCCCGAACACCTCTTTGATATCGAAAGAAAATACGTTATCCGTCTCATTTTCAACGCAGGAAGTCATAATACAGTTTCTCCTCGCCGAAGATTTTCTTCATTTCCCGTATCTGTGCAATGGAAATATCGCTGTCGTTCAATTCCCCGGACTCTAATTTCGTCTTAAAAATCGTATCGATGATTTTCTCATAATCCAGTTCCGCCTTGGGGTCTTTGGCAAACAGTTGGAAAATGGATGTGACAATACAGTCCGTAAATAATAAAACCGCCGTTTCCTTAGCCGTCACTTTCGTTGCCGGGTCGGTGTATTCTTTGAGGATTTTTCTCGTATCCGGCGGAATATGGTATTCTTTACAGATTGTCTCCACATTTTCCCATGTGTTTTCCCCTTTTAAAATACCGATTCTGTGATAGTAGCCGCAGGCCTTGATAACGACATCATTAAGGCCTAACCGTTTGGCGATTCTGTCTCCCAGATATGCGGTATGTACGGCGTGGTAATACTCGTCCTTGTTCAGTTCCTTTAACTGCACTAAAAGCGGATATTCCGGGTCGTTGATATCCATATACTTATCCTGGTCCCTATGAATGACGCTGTTACTGAATATTTTCAAGACAACCAAAAGCAGGATGAAATTTAACATAATGTTGATTGCGACAAACATATACTGCGACAGGGAAAAACGCTCCTGTTCAAAAAGCAGGATATTGGCGCTAAGGCAAAGCGCCAGCGCAATCAGGGAGATAAAGGTCGGCAGCCCGATTTTAAAGTTTTCATTTAACCTGCTGAATACCATAATGCCTACCAGCCCGCTGAAAAAGTATAAAACAAATTCCCGGCAGCCTCCCGTATCCGCTAACAGCACCGACAGCATCAAACAGACGCTTCCTGCCGCAAGACCGGCAATACTGTTGCTAAAAAGGCTTAAAATGACAAAAATAATTAAAAACGGCCAGCCGGAAGCCGGTAACAGCGGAAACAGGACGGAGACAAAAAGCCCCGCCAGATAAAAGAGCGTAAACCGCCTGTAATCGTCGTCGTGGTCGTAATAATATAACCCATAGACTTCGCTCGCTTTTAGTGCAAAGATAACAATGCCCGTTCCCAGCATCACCATGATAACATTACAGATAATTTCATGCGTTTCCTGCCTGTACAGCAGACTGCCCAGCCCCGCAACCGCTCCGGCGGCCAGAAACATAATAACCGGCATGAGTATTTTCATGATTTTTTGTTTTTTTACCAGTTTTACTTCCTGTTTCGTATTATTTTCTTCCATATTCTACATTCCTGCTCCTGCGTTTTTTATCATAACTTTTACCGTTACTTTTATCCGGACTGTTTTTGGCCTCATACGCCTCATAAGCTTTGACGATTTTCTGTACAAGCGGGTGTCTGACAACATCCTTGCTCGTTAAATTGCAAAAAGCGATATCGTCTATTTTAGAGAGTACCCTGACCGCCACGTCCAATCCCGATTTGGCATCCGGCGACAAATCTTTCTGGGAAGCGTCTCCGGTAATAATCACCTTGGAACCGAAGCCGATTCTGGTTAAAAACATTTTCATCTGCGCCGGCGTCGTATTCTGTGCTTCATCCAGAATAATATAGGCATTGTCTAACGTCCGCCCTCTCATATAGGCAAGCGGCGCCACTTCAATTAAGCCTTTTTCCATATTTTTGGTAAAACTCTCCGCCCCCATAATCTGATAGAGCGCGTCATATAACGGGCGTAAGTACGGGTCAACCTTACTCTGTAAATCCCCCGGCAAAAATCCCAGCTTTTCTCCCGCTTCTATGGCGGGGCGCGTTAAAATGATTCTGCCCACCTCGTTATTTTTAAAAGCCGTAATCGCCATCGCCATTGCCAGATATGTCTTACCGGTTCCGGCAGGGCCAAGCCCGAATACTATCATATGCTCCCTTATCGCATCCACATACTGTTTCTGACCTATCGTCTTCGGCTTTACGGGCTTTCCGCTCGTCGTATGGCAGATACAGTCTCCGTCAATCGTAAGGAGGGCTTCTTCTTGATTTTCTTTGCCTAACTCAATGGCGTAATCAATATTCTGTTCCTGCAAAACGTTTCCTCTCTTCGAGAGCGTTACAAGTTCCTCTATCGTCCTTGCCGCTTTCTCTACGTTATCTTTTTCACCGTTTATCTTAAGAGCGCCGTTCCGATTGATAATCTCCACATGAAAATCATCTTCTAGCCTTTTGATATACGCATCATATTCCCCGAACAGGTTCTGCATATGCTCCATCGGAACATCCATCATAATTGAATATTTTTCCATACTACTGATTCGTTGTTCCCTCTTCACTTTCCGCAGCGGGAATCTGCTGTGTCTGATTATCGCTCTTTGTAACGGCTTCTTCCACCAACTGCATACTGGCATGTAAAATCCATTTATCTGTGTTCTTACTTATTGTAACATTTTTTTGAGCAATTTCTACCCCTTTTTCCTCCAAAACCTGTAATATTTTATTCCATTCTTCCTCCATAATGGACTGCATCTCTTCTTCCGTATGCGTTTTTTTCACCACACGGTACTCTTTCGCCCGCTTCGTTCCGTAATAAACCGGTAAAAAAAGATGGTCTAACAACTGCACCTGCTTTTTTTCCCCTGTCAGGTCGTAAGTTTCATAATCCACTTTCCCCAGGGAAAGATTCCATTCCTTATCCCGAAAGCCAAGCGAGAATATTTTTTTCTCCCTGCCGGAGTACTCCTTATCCTGATAGGCGGTATCTTTTTTCACCGAAAACGATTTTTCATAGGAAATCATAATGTCCGCATCCGCCTCATAGTACTGGTACAGACGTATGCTTGTATCTTCATTATAAACCGGTACGGCTCCGCTTACAAGAATCTGCCCTTTCTCTACCGTATCGCCGACCGCTGCCTGCGGAACCCCTTTTCTGGTAATCATATATACAATGACGCCGTCTTTAGCAGCAATAATATCCTTTCCGTTTTCCATCTCTTCATCCGGCATAACAGCATTTTCTTTTGATTGACCGGTATAGTCATAGTCCGGCATTTCATTTTCCCGTATCCGGATAATGAGCGTCGTGCCGTCCAGCTTTAGCGACGCCCATGTAATCAAATCATACTCTTCCCTGAGATTCATCTCCAGTTCTTCTATCTGCAGGCCGCTTTTTTTCATCGCCGTATGGACGCCCTGGCTCTTTAAGTAGTCCATCAGCACATCTTCCGTCAAAGAATAGTTTCCTTCGATTTTAATATCCCATATATAACGCGCCGTAAGCATCCAGAATAAAATACAGATAAGCAAGCCCGCCACAAATATTTTACGTTTTTTTATTTTAGGCACAAAAAAAGGCAGCCCATGTCTTTGTAAAACGGATGCCCTTGTACCGGTTTTTCTAAGTAACGTCTTTAAGGCAAAAAAACCTTGTACACTTACTTTCATCGTATCGTACTCGCCATGGTTTTCAATATCCCATACCAAAATATCGTGATTGCCGCATAAATTCAGGAAACGCTCTCTGGAATATCCCCATACCTTAATGGTGACATAACCTTTTATATATTGCATCCAATGAAGCATAAAGTACCGTGCCTTTCTTTATTTCCGCGAGCAACGAGCCAAGTAGACGTGCTTGCACGTATATTTGGCGACTGCCGCGAGGGTCAAATACCCCGTTGCTTGCGGCGGGGTATTTAACTTCTGCCACTATCCGCTTTAAAAATAGCGGACGCTTTCAATATGCCCGCCTATTTTCATGTCTTCATTCGTATAGTAATCGATGGAGAGTCTTTTGCCCTGAAAAGAAATTTTGCAGTTTTTCCCCTGTAAGACAATGGATTCCTTAGTATATTCCAAAATGCCTTTATAGTTTTCGATAAATGCCTCCCTGTTGCCCATTATGGTGACGATAGCGTCTCCTAACATGGAATCTTTTGGCAGTTTCAAAGACTCCACAATGATTTCTTTTTGTCTGGATAATGAATTTTTAGCTATTTTTCTCATAATACACTATATGAGAATAAAAAGCCGTTCATGACTGGGAAGTTTTATGCCGTTTTATATAATAATCTCCTTAATCAGCGTTTTGGGCGCTATCGGCGTATCGCTGTAATGATAGGCTTTTAAAAAACGCTCCTTTGCCGCTTCCAGCTTCTGCCTGTCGTTGGCATGGATGGCGGCAAGCGGTTCCCCTTTTTTTACATAATCGCCGACTTTTTTATGCAGAATGAGACCAACCGATAAGTCGATAACGCTTTCTTTCGTTTCCCTGCCGCCGCCTAAAATAAGCGAGCAGACGCCGATTTCATCGCAAATAATTTTTTCGATGTATCCCTCTTTTTCTGATAGAATTTCTTCCACAATAGAGGCACGGGGCAGCAGGGACGTATCATAAACTGCAGCTGCGTCGCCGCCCTGCGCCTCTACAAATTCCGCCAGTTTAGCAAGCGCGCTGCCGTCCTCTATCGCCTTTTGCAGCATCCCACGCGCCTGTACGGCATCTTCGGCACATCCGCCCGCAATTAACATCTGCGCGCCTAACGTCATGCAGAGTTCTACGAAGTCAGCAGGTCCTTTTCCCTGTAAGGTCTCTATCGCTTCTTTTACTTCTAACGCGTTGCCGATTGCATTGCCAAGCGGTTCGTCCATATCGGAAACGACCGCGATTGTATTTTTGCCCGCATGTTTTCCAAGCGATACCATCTCTTCTGCTAACGCTTTCGCGTCCTCTTCGCGCTTCATAAACGCGCCGCTGCCCGTCTTTACGTCTAACACAATAGCGTCCGCGCCGGAAGCTAACTTTTTACTCATAATGGAACTGGCGATTAAAGACATATTATCTACCGTCGCCGTCACGTCGCGCAAGGCGTAGAGTTTTTTATCCGCGGGCGCGATATCAAGGGTCTGCCCCATAATGGAAACGCCTATGCGGTTGACCTGTTTCATAAAATGCTCGGCGGTAATGCCTGTGGAAAAACCCGCAAAGCTTTCCAGTTTATCAATGGTGCCGCCGGTATGCCCAAGCCCCCTGCCGCTCATCTTTGCTATTTTTGCGCCGCACGCCGCGACCATGGGGGTAAGCGCGATAGAGGTCTTATCGCCCACGCCGCCTGTCGAGTGTTTATCCACCTTTATGCCCTCAATCGCCGATAAATCGAGCATATCGCCGCTTTTTGCCATCGCCATTGTCAGGGCGGCGGTCTCTTTCGGCGTCATTTTCTGAAAATAAATCGCCATCATCATTGCCGACATCTGGTAATCGGGAATATCTCCCGCCGTATATCCGGCAATCATAAAATCAATTTCCTCTTTCGTCAGCTCTATACCGCCGCGTTTTTTCATGATTAAATCATACATTCTCATAGTGATGGATAAACTCCTTTCGCATATTTGCCTGCCGCTTACGGTTCGTTGTAGATACTGTAACCCACTATCATGCCGTGATTATATATTGTCCGCCACCTGTCGTCTGCAAGTCTCCATTCGCTGTTTTCACCATACAGAAATTCCGCAATCTCCTCTTCGGAAAGTTCGTCGTCTCTGGCAGCTTCTTCCCCGTTTATGCTCCACACCCATACCCAGGTCTCACCGCCGTCTTTCTCCTCTCTAACCGAGTCTTCGCATAACTGCCTGTATAAAACGCATTCATTATCCCGCCATTGATACATCGACCAATAATGCGTGGAGGCGCCGCCGCGGGATTGGCTTAAAATCAGTTTATTCTCCACATCAACCGAAGGATTGGCAATCTCAATAAAGCTTGGAGCCTCCACAAAGCCGTCTTTTGTCTGTATGAAACAATAATAGGAAATTGCCCCCTGATTGCCATGATGTCCCGCACATATCAAAAGGTCGGGGAGATTATCAAAATTGACGTCCATATACTGAAATTTATGTTCCGGTGCAACCGGAGCGCCATATTTGTCCTTGCCCGTTATCCGAATCATCTGCGTATCCGCCGTATCGCCTCCACGCGATACGAAAAGCACGGCGTCTTCCCCGTCATCATCATTATAATCGGAAACCAGCCACTCAAAAACCCAGCCGTCAGCCCGGAAGCGGTCATAACGGACGGGATTTCCCAATAATGCCTCTCTCACCGATATCTGCGCTGCCGTGATATTTTCGGGAATCCATATCACCTTTCCGCCGTTATATATCTCCACTACGCCGTTTTTTTCCAACGACATTTCCTGCAGCGTCTCCGCTATGGGATTTTCACTTACTATCAACAGGCTAAACAAGGCCGCCGCAATTCCCCGCGCGCACCAATCGGCAATCATTGTCCTTCATTCCTTTCCTATTTATGATACGGCTCTCCGCCTATAATGCGGAACCCCCGGTAAATCTGCTCCAATAAAATGACCCGCATCAACTGGTGCGGGAACGTCATACGGGAAAAACTAAGCGACATATCCGCCCGCCTGCATACTTTCTCATGCAGCCCGAGAGAGCCGCCGATAATGAACTGAATATGGCTTTTTCCCTGTATTCCAAGGTTTGCAAGATTTCTTGCAAATTCGACGGAATCGTACATTTTTCCTGCAATTTCCAAAGTTATCACATATGCGTCATCTTTTATATGTTTTAAGATACGCTGTGCTTCTTTTTCCTTAATCTGTTCTTCTTCGGCGGGCGAGGCGTTATCAGGAGTTTTTTCATCCTCTGCCTCTATAATGGCAAGCTTACAGTAACGGCTTAGGCGTTTACTGTATTCTTCTATCGCCTCGCGGTAGAATTTTTCTTTTATTTTTCCGACTGTAATAATGGTAATATTCATGGTTTATCCGCTATCCGCCAACAGGTTTTAGAATAAGTTCTGGTAATAATCATCTATAAAATTGTCTAAAAAGGCATCGTCCAAATTCATATACTGCGCCTGAATCAGCTTTTTCATCTTCTCCACCCGCAGAAAATACTTCTGTTCCTCCGGCATATCCTGTCCATCAAACAGCTCCTTATCAATCTCTTCGGCATACAGGTTTTCCTTACACCACTTTTTCATTTCCTCCACCAAAGAATCCTCCGAAGCGGCTTTTACAGACAATATCTTAAAATTTTTCATGGATATCACGCCGAAAATCATAAAAAGCAGAAAAAGCGCGCCCATAACGCCACAGACAAAGTATCTGGTCGTCACGGCATTTTGATATAACGGAATCACGCCCGTTAAAATAAGCACACAGGCGATTAAGCCTATTGCGCCGAGAAGCAAAAGCATATAGGCGGACGACTTATTGTCCTCCGCTTTCTGCGCGCTGTTCTGATAGACGTTCCGCCAGCCGCCCGTGTCCTCCGTCACCTGTGCATTTTCGTCCGCCGTCTGCATATCGTTATCTCCTTTTTATTTCTTCTTCGTCTTATCTGCCGCTTTATTCGTCACCGTAATGCGCAACAGTTCGCGCATTCCCTGATTTTTATTCTCGGATTTATCAATATCCATGTACGAATCGGGATTATCGCGGTGCTGCCATACCGAACATTCCCCGATACTGCTCATATCGCGCCAGAGGTCGAATACACCTTTTTGGGCAACCGCGTTCCATTCCTCCACATTGCCGGTATAATCGACGGTATTGGCGTACATATCGCCATCATAGAGACCATCCGAAAAATTACCGACAACATTTTGTATGACGCGCTCTCTTACTTCCAACTGCGAAATATCCACATCATAATGCTCCGCGCCCTCTCCGTTTGGTAAGTCATTACTCCACGCGCCGGAATAGCTGTGCGCCTGATAGACTTTTTTCGTTGTCGGCTTGCCGATTTCATCAATATAGAAACGATACCATCTGCCGTCGCCGCTTCTCACTCCGTTTTCCCAAGAGCCGTAATAATAGGCATTGTTTTCATAGATGGCAAGCCCTTTGCCATGAGGCGCGCCGTTAGCGTTCACATCTCCCATATAGTAATAAGAGTCCGTTCCTTTCAGTTCCGTGGAAAGCTTCACATAGCGTTTTAAATGCGCCAAATCCCACACGGCGTCCAGATTGTTGTCCGCAAAATAGGGAAGCATTTCGTTTAAAATAAACTCTTTCGTATAGGAAACGTCGTTTTCATCCTCCACATCTACGACAATCGCTGTCTTATTCAGCGTATCGGACTCCACGAGAATCTCTTCGGCTTCCGTTTCATGCCCGCTTTCTTCTTCGGACGTCTCTAAGGATGTATCGGGTTCGACGATAATAGCTTCCTGCGCGGACGGCTGCACCGCCTTATCGTTCTGCTTCTGCGCATTCGCATAATCTTCAATGTCCTGCTGCAATGCCTCCGTGCTGTCTGTGGCACTCTTCTGCCTGTTGGTCAACATTAAAAGCAGCGCGCCGATACAGATAAGCAGTACAACGATAACGCCAAGAAGAATCGCCGTAAGCGGCGGCTTTTTCTCCCCGCCCCGCATATCTGCCCGCCTCTCGTCCGGCTCGTCCGCGTCCAAATCCTCCAGTTCATCCAAATCTTCCAAGTCTTTTGATTTTACTTCATCCCGTTCCGGTAACTTCATAATCTCACTCCAATTCTTCCTCATAATCAAAACAGATTCTATCACACGTCACAGAACGGACATAAGAAGCTGCCGCCACATGTGCCGGATGCACCTGATAGCCTTTTAAGTCATCCTCCGATTCATGGACGGCAATCAGCCCGACATCCCTGTTCGCGGAAGAAAGAGCATCCGTCACAACCCGTATGGAAACGAGACCGGGTATCTGCCCTTTTAATGCCTCCAATTCTTTTTTGATGCGGGATGCCGCTTCCTTTTTCTCCGCCTCCGACAGCGTTTCTTTTAAGTTCCATAATACGATATGATGTACCATTTTTACCCTCCACAGCATATCAACAAATTCCTGTTTGGTTTTGTTGATATCATTATAAAGACATTTCCTTAAAGAATTATAAGGAAAATTATTAATATTTTCTTAGTTTGCATTTCGTAACAGACTATGTTTTTAGTATTAGCGGGATAAATATTCGTCAATGCCCTTTGCGGCGGCTTTTCCCGCACCCATGGCAAGGATAACCGTAGCCGCACCCGTCACGGCGTCTCCTCCGGCATACACGCCCTCTTTGGTCGTCTTTCCGTGTTCTTCATCGGCAACGATACATTTCCACTTATTCACTTCCAGCCCCTCGGTTGTGGAAGAAATTAACGGATTCGGCGAGGTGCCGAGCGACATGATGACCGTATCGACGTCCATCACAAACTCGGAACCCGGAATCTCCACCGGACGCCTTCTGCCGGAAGCGTCAGGCTCGCCAAGCTCCATTTTAATACACTTCATACCACAGACCCATCCGTTTTCGTCGGCAAGAATCTCCGTCGGATTCGTCAATAAATCAAAGATAATGCCCTCTTCTTTGGCATGATGCACCTCCTCCACACGGGCAGGAAGTTCCTCTTCGCTTCTTCTGTATACAATATGCACTTTTGCGCCAAGCCTAAGCGCCGTTCTTGCAGCGTCCATCGCTACGTTGCCGCCGCCTACGACAGCCACTTCCTTACCGCGCATAATCGGCGTATTGCCCTCCTCTTCAAAAGCTTTCATCAAATTGCTTCTTGTCAGATATTCATTCGCCGAAAAAACGCCGTTAGACTGCTCTCCGGGAATCCCCATAAACTTTGGAAGTCCGGCGCCGGAACCGATAAAGACCGCGTCAAACCCCTCTTCTTTCATCAGTTCGTCAATCGTCACCGATTTACCGATAACAACGTTTGTTTCAATTTTGACGCCAAGCGATTTAACATTTTCAATCTCTTTGGCTACCACGTCCGCTTTCGGCAGACGAAACTCCGGAATGCCGTAAACAAGCACGCCGCCTGCTTCATGAAGCGCCTCGAAAATCGTCACCTCATACCCCATTTTCGCAAGGTCGCCCGCGCAAGTAAGTCCTGCCGGACCGGAACCGATAACCGCCACCTTTTTATTTTTCTTTTCTTTTGCACCATTCGGTTTAATTCCGTTTTCTCTTGCCCAGTCAGCCGTAAAACGCTCCAATTTGCCGATGGAAATCGGCTCTCCCTTGATGCCGCGGATACATTTTCCCTCGCATTGGCTCTCCTGCGGGCATACGCGGCCGCAGACCGCGGGCAGGGAAGAATCTTCGCTGATAACCTGATACGCCGCCGCAATATCGCCGTCTTTTACTTTCTCGATAAATCCCGGAATATTAATCGCAACCGGGCAGCCCTTGATGCACTGCGCATTTTTACAGTTAATACATCTTTCAGCCTCGCTCATCGCCTCTTCTTTATTATAGCCAAGGCACACCTCTTCAAAATTTGTGGCGCGCACTTTGGCATCCTGTTCCCTGACAGGCACTTTCTTTAATACGTCTACCATGATACTCTGACTCCTTCCTTTAGTCTGCGCAGTTTCCGCATCCGCCGTGATGGGTATTGCCCTCTTTGGCCTTTAAAAATGCCCTGCCCTCTTGTGTTTTATACATCTGCTGGCGTTTCATCGCCTGGTCGAAATCCACTTTATGTCCGTCAAACTCCGGTCCGTCCACACAGGCAAATTTCACCTCGCCGCCCACGGTAACGCGGCAGGCGCCGCACATGCCCGTGCCGTCCACCATAATAGGATTCAAACTTACAATCGTCGGAATCTGCAGTTCCTCCGTCATTTTACAGACAAATTTCATCATAATCATCGGCCCGATAGCAATACAGACGTCATATTTTTTTCCCTCTTCCACAAGGTCTTTGATGGTCTGCGTTACCATACCGCTTCTGCCATAGGAACCGTCGTCCGTTGTCACATAGAGATTGCCGGCGACAGCCTCCATTTCTTTTTCCAAAATCAGCAAATCCTTTGTCTTGGCTCCCACGATAACATCCGCCTGGATGCCGTGTTCATGCAGCCATTTCACCTGCGGATATACCGGAGCCGTACCGACGCCGCCCGCTACGAACAGCATTTTCTTTTTTTTCAGGCTTTCCATATCCTCGCTTACAAACTCGGACGGGCATCCAAGCGGCCCCACAAAGTCGTGGAATGCATCCCCCGCCTTTAATTTCGACATCATCTGCGTTGCCGCGCCGACCACCTGAAAGACAATCGTAACCGTTTCTTTTTGTTTGTCATAATCGCAGATGGTAAGCGGAATCCTTTCTCCCTTTTCATCCATTCTGACAATAATGAACTGTCCCGGCTGACAGGACTTCGCCACACGTCCGGCTTCCACCACCATCAGGTAAATATTGGCCGCCAGTTCTTTTGCCTCTAAAATCTTGTACATGCTTTCTATTTCCTCCCATCATTTTTGTTCAAATACATCCTGTTAAACGGGTACCGCCGCAAACTCTCCCTTTTCATTATAACCAAGCCTTGCCGTGGCGCCCGTATATGCCTGCACCAAAAAGACCTTATCCGTCCGGCTTAATACGCCGGTTCCGCCATCATAATATTCATTTATGGTAAAATAGGCCTCTCCCTCTATCTGTAATACGGAGCTGAACTGATAGCTGTAGGAACCGCTCAACAACGCCGTTTTACCAGCTGTATCCAGTAAATATCCGGTTTCCACAAGCCGTTTTACCAGCGTATCCACCGCCGCCCTGGTGGATATCGTACCATCTAAAACAAGTGTGTAGGTACGCATCGTGACATCGCTTGATACGCCCGCCTCACTGATATTGACGAATTTAAAGTTTGTCGTGCCAAGCGGCATCGGAATCGGCCCCGTATAAGGAACGGAGTCTTTGGTCGGCTGTGATTCATCCGTTGTATAATAAATCGAACAGCCTTCCTGTCCGTTTACGGAAATCATCGTTGGTTCCGTATATTCCCCGCTGTATAAAACGACTTCCGGCGCATTCGGCACTTCCAGGCTGATATGGTATGTTTTGCTGACAATTTCGCTCTCAATCCCGTAATCGTTGACAAAAAACGCGCTGATATGATATTCCCCGCTCTCCAGAAAAAGCGGCGCCGTATAAACGGGGCTTGCCTTTGTCGGCGTGGAACCGTCCATTGTATAATAAATATTGCCCGATGTATTGGAACTTAACTTTAGCGGAATCACCTCCGCATAATCGCCCTCTACATAGCTAAAGTCAGGCTCTTTTGCCATATATCCCTGAAAGATATTGACTATGGAATCTTCCTTACAGGCCAGCAAAAGGTCGTTAATTTCTTCATAGCGGGATTCTCTTGCGTAAATGGCTATCATTTTATCATAGGCTTCCTCTATGTCCTCATAAGGGTAAATGTCTTTATCAATAATGAGTTTTAACGCCTGCAGCGCGGCTTCGTTATCCTGCATCAGATAATAGTAATCCGCCTTTAAAAACAAGGGCTGCGCCTGCGTATCATCCGTACGGTAGGCCGCATCCAGACAAGAAATCGCCTGCTCATACTCTTCTTTAGCTGCATATTCTATGGCTTTTTCAATTTGATACTCCGCCGTATGTACATGATGAAAATAAAGCAAATAAGAACAAAGCGCCACCAAAACCACGGTAACAACCGTCATAACCGCGCCAATGCGGCGGCTTTTCAAATTCCGTTCCTCTTCTTCATCCACCGCTTTTTTGGTTTCACCCGCGTCAGGCTCTTTTATTTCTTCTGTTTTCGGCGCATCATCTTCCGGCTTTCCTTCTTCTTTCGCTTCTTCATCCAGCGCGACCATTGTGGAAAGCGTTTCCGTAATGCTGTTTTCAATTTCCGGTTCAAAATCAGGCACAATCTGAATTTCATTCCCGCAGGCTTCACAAATCAGTTGTCCTTCTTTCATTTCTTCCCCGCAGTTTGGGCATTTCATAAGCAGCTTCCTCTCTAATCCTCTAAAGCAGCCGACTCCACAACATTAAGCATTAACATGGCAATCGTCATCGGCCCGACGCCGCCGGGAACCGGAGTGATTGCACTGCAGACAGGAGCAACATCATCATAATCTACATCGCCGCATAACTTATTATTTTCATTTCTGTGGATTCCCACATCAATGACAACCGCGCCCTCTTTGACATATTCTTTTGTTATCATTTTCGGCTTTCCGATTGCCACGATAAGAATATCCGCTCTTTTGGTTATTTCTTGCAAATTTTTGGTTTTGGAATGCGTCACGGTGACCGTTCCGTTTTCCCTCAGCAGAAGAAGCGCCATCGGTTTGCCGACAATATTGCTTCTGCCGATAATCACGCACTCTTTTCCCGCAATTTCGATGCCAGAACGTTTCAAAAGCTGTATAATTCCTGCCGGCGTACAGGAAACAAAGCCCTTTTGTCCGATGCAGAGCGCGCCTACGCTCTGGGGATGAAAGCCATCCACATCTTTTTTCGGGTCGATTGCCCTGATTACGGTATCTTCGTCAATATGCGCAGGCAGCGGAAGCTGCACTAAGATACCGTTTACGTCTTTTCTTTCATTTAACGACACGATTAACGAAAGCAGCTCGTCCTGCGTTACATCCTCTTCCAGCTCATAGGAAAGAGATTCTATTCCGATATAGGCGCACGCCTTTTTCTTATTGCCGACATATACGCTCGACGCCGGGTCGTTGCCTACCTGAATGACGGCAAGGCATAAAGAAATGCCTTTTTCTTTCATTTCCGATACTTTCTGTTTTAATTCCTCTTTTATCTGTGCGGAAATTTCTTTCCCGTTGATTATCTGCGGCATCATCTTTACTCCTCTCTTTCCGTTTCTCTAAAAAAGCCCGGTTATCACGCCATCATCATTGACGTCTATCCGATAGGCCGCGGGTTCTTTCGGAAGCCCCGGCATCGTCATGACCGCGCCTGTCAATACGACGACAAATCCCGCTCCGGCGCACACATAGACTTCCCTGACCGTAATGTCAAACCCCTCGGGCCGTCCTAAAAGCGAGGCGTCATCCGAAAGCGAATACTGCGTCTTTGCCATACAGACCGGCAGAGATCCAAAACCGTCCTCTTCCAGTTTGCGCAGTTGTTTCTCCGCGCCCGCAAGATATACGACGTCTCTTGCTCCGTATATATTCTGCGCCACCGTACGGATTTTTTCCTTTAAGGGGAGCGCGTCATCATACAGCATACGGAAATCAGTATGTTTTTCTTCTATCGCATGGAGTACCTTATGCGCTAAATCAATGCCGCCCTCTCCGCCTTTTTCCCATACATTGGAAAGCGCAAACTCACAGTTTCTCTCTTCACAGAATTGTCTCACATAGTCAATTTCCGCCTGCGTATCCGTGATGAAGGAATTGAGGGTCACCACTATTGGCACGCCATATCTGTGCAGATTTTCAATATGTTTTTCCAGATTGGCAATGCCTTTTTTTAAGGCGTCCAGATTCTCCACGGATAGTTCGCTCTTCGGTATACCTCCATTATACTTCAATGCTCTGATTGTTGCCACCAAAACAGAAACATCCGGCTGCATACCCGCGATACGGCATTTAATATCAAAAAACTTCTCCGCGCCGAGATCCGCGCCAAATCCTGCCTCCGTAACAACATAATCCGCCATTTTAAGCGCCGCGCGGGTTGCCCTGATGGAATTGCACCCATGCGCAATATTGGCAAACGGTCCGCCGTGGATAAGCGCGGGCGTATGCTCCAGTGTCTGTATCAGGTTCGGTTTCAGCGCGTCTTTTAACAAGGCAGCCATCGCGCCGACCGCTCCCAAATCAGCAGCCGTTACGGCTTTACCCTCATAGTTATAAGCAACGATAATACGCCCCAGTCGTTCTTTTAAATCGCGCATATCCGAGGCCAGACATAATATCGCCATAATTTCGGATGCTACGGTAATGACAAAATGGTCTTCCCTTACCGTGCCGTCCGCCTTGGCTCCAAGCCCTACCACGATATTTCTAAGCACTCTGTCGTTCATATCCAGACACCGTTTCCAGACAATCTGTCTCGTATCGATGCCAAGCGCGTTTCCCTGCTGGATATGATTATCCAAAAGCGCCGCAAGTAAATTATTGGCCGAAGTCACCGCATGAAAATCTCCGGTAAAATGAAGATTCAAGTCCTCCATCGGCACAACCTGCGAATAGCCGCCGCCTGCCGCGCCGCCCTTAATGCCAAAACAAGGCCCCAAAGACGGCTCCCTAAGCGCTAACACCGCTTTTTTACCTATCTTTCCAAACGCCTGCGCAAGCCCGATGCCGGTCGTTGTCTTTCCTTCTCCCGCCGGTGTGGGATTGATTGCTGTCACGAGAATCAACTTCCCGTCCGGCTTATCTTTCAGGCTGTCCAAATACTCTTCCGTTATTTTGGCCTTATATTTCCCATATAGTTCCAAATCGTCTTCTTTTATGCCAAGTTTTTCCGCTATCCCGGTGACAGGCTCTAAAACTGCCTCCTGTGCGATTTCACTATCCGTCTTCAACGATACTCCT
>JAMPCN010000058.1 GCA_023666125.1 Bacillus sp. (in: firmicutes)
TTATTCATCATAACATCTATAATGGATAAATTTGGAGCAAAATCGTGATTACCTTGAACATATTTGATTTCTTCTGATTGTAAAAAAAATAATTTAATATGATTTTCCTCAAAATGTGAAAAATCATATAGTTTTCTTCCTCCTATTGCATTATAATATATATCTGCATCAACTTGCTTACATATATCAATCACTTTCGCTTCTCCTTTCAGAGAATTATCTTTTTCTATTTGTGAGGATATAAGTAATTTTGTGTTAATATTAAGATATTTACATACTTTTTTAATAGAATATTCTAAATACTGCGCAAGATTTATATATTCACATTCCAAAATATCTTTTACCAATGGATAGACCGTCTCAAAATAAGGTCTTTTATGATATGCATTCCAAATAGTTTTTTTATTCTTTTCAATATATATTTTATCCTGCCGAACCTCAATTTGATTAATGCTTTTAAAAGGACTTGCACCGCTCACCGGCACATTAATATATTGTACATTATTTCCATTTAAAATCCTATTTCGATTAATCCATCCGCCTTTGATAAAATTCACATCATCATATATCACATATATGTCAACTGCATTCATCAGTTGCCAATATCCAATATATGGCATGAAATATGGCTGCATAATTCCCGCTTTCATTCGTCTTCCTTCCTAATTATACTTCCACCAATGTCCAACCATCCATATACAATGCAGTTTCATTATAATCTCTACACCAACGATTAGGCGCTATTACCAGTTTATCCTCATTTTGCGCCAAAAACTGCCCCCACCAGCTAAATGTGCTATTTGATATAACAAAATGTTTACATTTCGACATTAAATACAGACTTTCTAATTCATTCTCACATACTTCATCAAAAATAATATCATAACCAAAGTTCCATTTTTTTACTTCTTCAATGTCATCTGAAAAAATATAAAATACAGGTTTTTTTAATTGAGCCGCCGCTTTTTCCATTGCCGTATAATAATACTGTTCCGTACATATGCCAAACCTGGGATGATTGACATAATCGGTTCTCCTAATATGAACGCATACCGAGTTCGTTTTTTCTATTCTATTTTCCATATCTTTCATTTTGTCCGATATTTTCCCGGTATATGTGAAATCTTTCAGTAATATTCCTCTTATTGACTCTATTGCTTTCGCTTCTTGAAACCATCCGTTCATATAAATATTTCTATGCATTTTCAAGCAAAAATCCTTGGAAATTCCTGAACTATAATCTTTATGCACTATTCCGAATAGATGGAATAGCTTTTCTAATTTTTCTTCTCTTCTTCTGGCAATCTTCTCCGGTCTTCCTGCTACAAAATAACTAATCAATCTTCTGGCAAAATCTTTTTGTAATTTCAGAACAATACTCTCTGAAGCGCTATCTAAAAAGATAACCTCCTCACATAAACGAAAATGGTGCAGCCCCAATTTCCTTAATGGATCCATCTGAATATTTGTCGTATCTAAACCTAATTGTTTAATACCAAGTTCTACTTGTATTTTTCTTGCCATAGCATATTCAAACATTTGATTGCCTAAACCGCCCTTAATTTTGACTACGATCATCCATTTATCTCCTGTGGGTAAATTTAAGAAAACGCTCCCGCCCCATAACTTTATAGCAAAGATAGGTCAATGGATCATTATACCATTTTAAATGCCTCCAATTATGGTTATTATCTAACAACTTATTATTATATTTATTAACCTTTACTTTACTAAATCTATATTCAAAATCTTCTTCCATATCTAATGGTATATTAACAAGCCTCTCATACTCACTAACACTTCCTATAATATTACATCCACTTCCATCCGCTCCCCAATTCCTTACTTTTGTCAGAACCGGATAAATTGCACAAAAACCATTAATGGCTAAAAATATGCCTCTATTAATATCTGTATTTGGTAATTTATCTTCAACAGAAACATCTAAAAGAGTTCCTAACATTCTGGAAAAAAGCCTTTTTCTATTTCTATAAAGACGCCACATAAACTTAGAATCTTCACCCGCTTTTATCCAAGTATCCAAAGTCAACTGGCTATGCAAAATTTTCTCTTTTTCACGCCAAATTCCCATTCCCCAGGCACTAAAATCTGTCAGTGCAACTACATTATCCTTAGCACACCGAAAAGCATATTCATCCGCATAACCACATACGCTATAAACTTTAGGGTGATTTTTGTATAATTCCAATCCCCTATCCATATATGCCAAAAAATTAGGAGAAAACTCATTATCATCTTCTGTATAGATTAAGCGGTCATATTTTTCAAAAATGAGTTTTTCCAACCACCGATAGTTTCCACTCACTCCTAGATTCGTTTCCTGAAAATATAAATTAACCTTATCAAATCCTTCTATTGGTGTTTTTAATAATTGTCGTATTCTTTCCCACCCTTCCCTATAATCCTCATTAGGCGGATAATCAATGCTTATATATAACTCTGTTTTATCAGCATACGTATTTTTCTTTAAAGATTCTATGCATCTGTTTAAATGTTCATATCTATTACATGTTATTATCATAACCGGAGCATATATCATTATTGTTCATACCTTTCTTTTACAAAAATAGTATCAAAATCTACACTCCTATTCCATAAACATCCGATACCACCTGTTCCCACACGCCACACTTCTTCAACATGGCACAAATAACATCCCTGACCGCTCCATATCCGCCCTTTGTCTGCGCCACATAGTCAGCCTGTGCCTTGACTTCTTCGCAGGCATCAGCAGGGCATCCTATAAAACCGCATAATTTCATGGACGCCAAGTCATTTAAATCATCCCCGATATAGCCAACTTCCTGCCCCGATATCCCATTCAGTTCCATAAAAGACTTTAAATAAGTGACTTTATCCTTAACGTTCTGCACAATATAATCAAACTTCATCTCCTGCATTCTGCGGGTAGTCGCCTGGCATTCTCTGCCTGTCAGCACCATCAGCTTCATTCCTGCTTTCTGTGCCGCAAAATATCCTGCCGCGTCCTTTGTACAAAACTTCTTTAACTCATTGCCGTGTTCATCATAATAGATGCCGGCATCTGTCATCGTACCATCTACATCTATGACAAGATATTTAATTTTCTGTAAACTCTCTTTATCAAACATAGCTTCTCTGCCTGCTTTCGCCTCATTCAAACAACTGCCATATCTTATTTATTATAAAGTGAATCCGTTAAAAACGCAACCTCTATCTGCTTTTGGATATCTTCCAGATAGCGGCGGTTTCGGATATTTTCCTCCATTCCTTTCGTATGCTGGCTTGCCATATAAGAAGTGACATAGTTGCCGCCCGTTCCCTGATATCCGTCAAAGCCTGCTATAGAGACCCGCTCGATACCCAGTTTAATTAAAAGCTTCATCAACATAATGACACAGTTGTCACAATTTCCTTTTTCATCAAAACTCAGTTCAGCATAATTCAGCACATTCTGTTCTTCGCATACATCCATCAAATTAGAGGTAATCAAAATAATACTCTCTTTTCTTTGCTCGTCCAATGCCCCGTATCGCATCGCATTAGAAACGAAGATATAATCCTGTCGGTAATCAGCGGAAGCAAAATTGGCCGATATAATAACCGGCGACTCTTTTTGGATAAAGGTCTCTATTTCCTCTTTCTGTCTGACAATGCTGGAACCGGGCGCCAGTATCAAAATCTTTCTGCCTTTTAAGTCGTTATGCAGCCTGGCAATCAGTGCAGCGTCATCTACCTCATGGTTCTGGAATTTTTGATAGAGTTGTTCAATATAGGCTTCATCATATGCAGTTTTCTTATTTTCTGCAATGCTGGCCAGTATTTGATTAATCTGCTTTGCCCGAAGCCGCCCTTTCCCCAATAGAAATTCCGCATAGTTTCTATGCAGGTTAAACTTAGCGGAAAGCGCATATGCGGTACTGTAACCCCACGGCTCTATCTGTTTTAACTGTATAATATAATCGTCAATGCCATCCAGCACGGGATTTACATCATACACCGTTCCCTGTGTTTTATTCATGTAATCCATAATCAGTTCCATGCACAGATTTCCCGGCGTCCTTCCCATACCAAGCATGGACGCGTCAATAACGCTTTTTCGCTCGCTGGACTTCATCGCAATAAACTCCTGTGCCAGAGAATAGGACAACGCCAGATTTTCATGAAGATGCAGCCCGATGACAATGGACTTGTCCAGATTATGCTCTATCAGGGAATAGATGCGCAGTAAGTCCGATTTCATCATGGAACCGAATGTATCTACAATAGAAAAGGCATATGGCTGTATTTGGTTGACCTTATTTAACAGTTCCAATATTTTATTATCGGAATACCCCATAATATTAATAGGGTTACAAAATACTTTGTAACCCTTTTCTTTTACCTTTTTGATAAAGGCAAGCCCCTCGTCGATATCATAGTCATGAAAGGTCACGCGGACGGCGTCAATCGTCCTGCCGTCATACGGTTCCAGTTTATCCACGTCGTATTTGTTATGAAGCGCCATTGCCGTAAATACGGTGTTTCCCTTTTTCTCAGGAAGAACCGGGAGCATTTCGGCACAGTTATTATATAACGCCTTATCTCTATTATATTCACAGTTTCTTAAGAAGCCGATTTCCACGTAATCTGTCTGTGACTTGACAAGCTGTCTGATAATATTTTTAATCGTATGATATCCAAAATCCCAATCATTGATATAACCGCCATCCCGCAGGGTGCAGTCCAGTAATTTAATATTTGCCATAGTTTTCCTCTAAACTGCCAAATGAATTTTTCTATCTTTAGTGTTCTATGCTTCTCCCTTTATACTCTTTCCATTATCTCGTCGGATTAGGGTCTTTCATCGCATAGAGCGCTTTTGCCATTTCATAGTCGTATAAATCGTCAATATCCGCCGCCTCGCGCTTATTTATCACAAGTTGATAATATTTAGGACCATAGTTGTAATGCCACTCCCGCACTTTCTCGGTGGGCGCCAAATCAATTCCGTTTGTAAAATGATACATCATGGGAAGCTGTTCGGAATTTTTATGTTCCAGTCCCATCTTAAAATTCAGAGGCCCGTTATCGTCCATCAGATAGGTCTGGTATGGAGATACCGTAATCAGGGAATCATATCCTTCTTCCAGCTTTTCAAAATATACCTTTATCGCCTTCTCATAAAGATAAGGTTCCACACAGGGAGACGTTGCACAGGCATACAAAAGATGGTCTCCCTCGATAGTATCACACAGATATTCCAAAAACATACCGAAAGGTACCGATTCATTAGCATACTGTATCGGCCTTTTAATTGCTTTCACACCGCACTTTTCACCGATGGCAAGCATCTCGTCGGAATCGGATGAGACGATAATCTCATGAAGTCCTTTCACCTGCTTAAGCTGCTCAATCTTATGTTGTAATAAGTTAGAATCTCCAAAAGGCAGAATATTCTTATTGGGCAGACGGGTGCTGCTTCCTTTTACCGGTATAACTGCTGAAATTGTTTTATTCATTTTTTTCTTTCTCCTTATTGTTCCAGTTCTTTTGCTATTTTGGTTATAATTGCATAAATTTCTTCATCGCTTGTTTTTTCATAGTCATGGGCGATTAATTCCAGTTTCCGTCTCGCCTCACGTTTTGCCTCCAGCCATTTCCAACGCGGTCTGTCGTTTTCCAGCATTGCCAGATATACAGTATACAACGGGGTAATCTTTGTCAAGGCTTTTGTCACTTTTTCAGCCGGCCCCATCTTATGATAATATGTCTTTAGCTGCTCCTTTGTCAGATTATAATATGGATTTTGAAGAACCTCCTCCGCCATATCCGCAAACTTGAGATAGCTTGGCTTATCCCAGTCAATCGTATAGACTTCATCAATTAACTTCTCGCTGACCGGAAACGGTCGGTTATCTTCATGCGTCGTCTTTTCAAAATCCTCAAACTCCGAAATCTTATCTGCATCTTTCAAAAAAGCCAGTTCGTAATCGGACGGAACCGATATCGGAAATAACAAATAACACATTTTTTTCCCAAAAAAGGCTTCTACAAAAGTAGAACTGTTTCCCGTATAAATTTTATCACTTACCAAAATCCATTGTTTTACCGACTCGCCCCCAATTACTTTAAAATTTGAATACTTTGCTGTCATTTCATCAGCCTGTTTACTTTCTTCGCCAGGATGGGGTCTGTAAACGAAAACAACGTCTTCTCTCATTTCGCAAATTTTACTCATCCATTCTAAAATAATCTTTTTAGATGGCAGCATACAATCCTGATAATAATACCGCCAGCCCTCTCCAAAACGCTGGCACATCTGTTTGAGATATTCTTCTGTATGAGAATCTGAAAAATATGGAGAGATAAAAAGAAATATTTTCTTATTCACAGGAATATTATAATCTTTTAATACTTCTTCTTTAGAACGATAGTAGCCTTTCAATTCATCCCGTAAAAAATCCATACCGACATGTCCTATTAATTTAACTTTCTTCGGATCCATGCCAACCGTTTCCAACATGCGCTTTTTGTTCATTTCACCCCAGGAAACCCGAACCACATCTTTTGCCACACCGGAATAATTTTTATAAGCATTTTTATCTTTTTCATCCATGGGAAAAACTATGTTTTCCCATTGTAAATCAATCAGTTTGTCGAATTTCACATAGTTCTTAGTGTGCCACTCAATCGTTCTATTATCATAACACGCCATCATCACAACTACCTTAGCATGATAAATAGGAGTCATTGCCTTTAAGGCATTCTCGTCTTCAATATGGATTATCTTTGTTTTATATCCTCGTTTATCCAATTCATACTTTATCAAACATAAGTTTTCCAGTTCTCTGACTTTATGTTCATAAACAAGCAAAAAATCCAGTTCTTCTATCTTGTATTTTTTCATACGGACCATCATGCCTCCTTTTAGTCCATAATCTGTATCAGTTCTTTTGCCAGAGCGCCAAAATTACGTTCAGCGTCAAACTTATCCTTAAATATTTGCAAAGATTGTTCACACATGCCAAAATATTCTTCCGTGCCATATATCCCTGTCATATGTGCAATCGCATGTCCGACTTCCGACTCCGTCGGATTTTTCGGAAGCAGAATGCCGTTATCCGATACCATCCGGGGTAATTCTCCAACGGCAGTTGCAATTACCGGTACGCCAAAAGACAGCGCTTCCTGTACGGAAACAGGCGAGCCTCCCTCCGTAGCAGTCATCGTAATAAAACAACTGACATACTGCTCCCTATAAAAGCGGATAACCGCCTCATTGGGCATCATCCCCATAAATTCATATTGGATATTGTCTTTTCCCTGCAGCTTTTCCCACGCCGTTTTCTCAAGATTGGCAAGTTCGTCTCCGCCGCCGATATGCACCCACTTTATCTTTTTATCTGCAATCACAGACAATCCGTCAATAATAAGTTCAATCCTTTTAAAACAAGCCGTATTAGAGCAGCTCAACAAAAGAAAATCATCCTTGCATATGGCTTTTCTAATTGTTGTCGTCATTCCTTTATCTGTCACACCCAGCCGACACAACGGATATTTTTTACCATCTTTCTTGTTATATCTTTCAAGATAATAATCTTTGGCAAACTGCGCCGCAAAAATCAGTCGTTCCAGTCCGGCGTCAGTCTGTGGTTTAAAAAACTGCCTGCCATATAATTCCCGATAGTCATATAAATCATATCCGTGCGTCCTTGCTATTATCTTTATATTCGGAAATTTATGTCTGTGCATGGTCAGTCCGAAGCATTTATAATCAAACCAATAAAAATAAAAAAGGGCATACGTATTTTGGTTAAGCCCGGTCTTTTTTTTCAATCGGCGGTAAAATGTCTCCGCCGCCGCGCCAAACATAAGCATCCTGTATATCCGCTTCAACACCTGCCGTCTGTCTTTAAGAATCGCAGCCATTTCGATATAGCAGTCCTTTTCACAGAAAAAACGAAATAAAGAAAGAATTTTATCCCATAAACACTGTGATGTTGGAATAATATACGCCTCAATCTGCGGGTTTGGATTTTTCACCTCTCCTACTTCGGCCGCAATAACGGATACATGAAATCTATCACACAAATAAGGATATTCCGGCTTTACAAAAGTGTCTTCTGAATATCCATAAGGAAAATCCTGCGTAATTAAATACATATCCATTTTCATAATTTTCCTCTATACTTTCAGTTAAAATATATCTTTGCAACAACAAGAACTGTAAGCATCATACTCTTTTCAAGAATATCTCCAATACCTGTAATTTATAGAATTCATAGTTTGTTTAGCAAAAATACTATATCAATCATGTATCCATATGTCAACATATATTGTGCCGCAACCTCATTCCAATCATCAAAAGTTTGATTCGCTTTAATAATTTCATACCATGTCAAACAACTCTGCCACTTCACTACTATTTGGGTAATTAATCAGAACAGCCCTATTAATACCCCAAAAAACAAAAATACTTCCTGCTGCCGCCGCACTTGCACCGCTCTCTATCGCCTTTTTACAATCCTGTAAATTACCTGCACCGCCACAAGCAATAACCGGAATCTGCACAGCGGACGAAACTTCTTCAATCACCTGATAATCATATCCCTGCATCATACCATCATGCGTAATGGAATTTAAAAATATTTCCCCAGCTCCGGCATCCTCCAACATCTTTGCATATTCTACCGGATTCAGCTTCGTATTTTGCGTTCCGTTTACTATTTTTACAACATTCTTGCCAAACATATTTTTCCCTACATCAATAGCGCCTACAATACTCTGACTTCCGTAGACTTTCACTGCCTCTTTCAGAAGGTTGAGATTCCGAAATGCAGATGCATTGATAGATACCTTCTCAAATCCAATTCGGAATAGTTTTCCAATATCTTCTATAGAGACAATACCTCCTCCATAACACAGTGGCATAAAACACTGTTCCGTAATTTTGCGCAAATATTCAAAATCAGGCTGTCTGTTTGCTTTCGTTGCATTGATATCCAAAAACACCAGTTCGTCAACTTCTTTATCATTAAAGATTTTGACAGCGTTTATCGGATCACCAATATAAACCGGTTTATGAAACTGCTGTGTTTTTACCAATCTCCCATTATCCAATAGCAGACAGGGAATTAATCTGTTATGATACATAAAAATTCTCCACAAAATTCTTTAAAATGTTCATGCCAAATTTATGGCTTTTCTCCGGATGAAACTGCGTTCCTGCTATATTTTCTTTTTGAATAACAGAATCAAATGTAATCCCATATTCCGTCGTCGCAACTGCATGATTTCTATCTTTACATGTTACATAATAAGAATGAACAAAATAATACCGCTCATCCGGCTTTGGATTTACAAGCAGTTCTGAATCTTGCTGCCTTTCTATATAATCCCATCCCATATGCGGAATCTTCAAGCCTTGTCCATCCAATTCAAAACGTCTCACATCTCCGTTTATCCAGCCAAGTCCCTCGCAATTACCTTCTTCGCTATATTCCAAGAATAACTGCATTCCCAGACAAATACCTAATATCGGTATTTTCTCTTCTAATACTTTCCGGTTTAGAATATCACGAAGCCCTGATTCGTTTATTACACTCATTGCTTTCCCAAAATTGCCGACCCCCGGTAAAATCAACCTATCCGCTTTTTCTATCTCATTCATACTATTGGTAACAACACTGTCATACCCCAAGTATTTCAGCATATTCTTTACAGAATAAAGATTTCCCATTCCATAATCTACAATTACTATCATAAACTATAGTCTCCATTTTTTATATATATGAAAATGCCATATATGTAATATATCTTCCAAGATATATATACATCCTAAAATAATTTTTTTGATTACTTTTTTCATTTTCCGGTTCCACCTATTGCCTTTGATATTGTCTTTATCAATCTTCCCGCCACATCATTTTCATTACTAGGATAATCCCAATAACTTAACGGTTTGGCTTTCATAATTCTTTCAAACTCCTCTTTTGAAATCTGCATTTTTTCAAGGAAATATTCAATATCCCTATCAATAGTTTTTTCATCATATGGTAAAGTTTTCAATATTTCCAAAGCTTCTTCTCTGCTTAACTGCCCGGCTATAATCAAACTGGATAAATGCATTCTACGTTTATCATATCCGAATTTAGTCGGCAATATATATGTCTGGTAAAACCTTGTATAAAAAGATTCATAATGCTTTCCGCCATAGTCTCTCCATTCATAATTATCCTGTAAAAATTTCTTTGATTCGTCTTTATTATAATCAATATAGTCTAAAAGGTCGAACCATACATATTTTCTTGTAAAATAATCATAATCCGCCCTGCTAAAATATGGAAAGGTTTTCAATTTACCCGAACCATACATCTTATAGATATTTTTAATATATTTCCAGTCAAAATGCCCGTAAGACCATGTTCTGGGCCGAATAGATTCTGAAGAACTATTCTGCCCCAGAATAATGTACTTGCATTTATACTTATGCGCAAGCATTCCCAATACCGGAAAAATCATATGGTCAGTTGGAATTTCACTATCCGGCGTTGATGCTTTTAAAAATGCAAGTTGTAAATCTCTAAATTCCTGCCAATCCACAACATAGGTATATAAATCAATTTCCAATTTTTCCAAAAGATTTTTAATATTCTGAACCGCCAACTCTGAATCCCATCCATTATCAATATGAACTGCCAATGGACGAAGCCCCATTTTCTTTACCAAATACATTACATAACAACTATCAACACCACCACTGATACCGACAATGCAATCATATTTTTTTCCCCTGCCATCTGTCTTGATTTTCTCTGCAAAATCTTCCAAATTAAAATGCTGCCTTTTTTCTTCCGCCTGTTTCAATATTTCCTGCGCACCTTTACAATGATTGCAAATTCCATTTTCATCAAAAACAATCTCTCTATCCGAAGTGTCCATAACACAACGCCTGCATATTTGATATTCCATACTAATAACACGCCTTTCCTTTCATTCATAATACAAATTCCGGTATAATATTTTCTCCTACACAATCCCTTTTTTCAATACACCGCATATTCTTTCAATATCACTTTGCTGCATATAAGGATGCATCGGAAGCGACAAACAGGTATCGCATATTTTTTCCGTTACTTCATATGTGTTCTTTTCACTCCATCGCCACACTTCTTGAAACGCTTTTTGTAAATGCATAGGTTTTTGGTAATACACTGCCGTTGGAATTTCTTCCGCCTGTAAGTGCCTGAGGGCCTTTTCTCTCTGTACATTATCCGCAAACCGTACGGTATACTGCGCCCAGCTTGAATAAGCATTTGGTAAAACCGTCGGCGTAATAACAACATCTTTCAAGAGTTCCGTATACTTCATTGCCGCTTCATTGCAGCGTTCCACTTCTTCATCAAAAAATTTTAATTTTTCAAGAAGCACTGCTGCCTGTATGGTATCCAGTCTGGAATTGATTCCAATCCGCACATTGTCGTACTTATCAGAACCCTTTCCATGCACCTTATAAGAACGGATTAATTCCGCCCATTCGTCATTGTCTGTAAATACGGCGCCGCCGTCTCCATAACAGCCTAAAGGTTTCATGGGAAAGAAAGATGTCGTCGCTATATCTCCAAAGCTGCATGCTTTTTTTCCGTCTATACTGCCGCCAAATCCTTGCGCGGCATCTTCGAGCAATAACAAATCATACTTCTCTGCTATCTTTCGGATACTCGGAAAGTCCGCGGGCTGTCCAAACAAATTCACAGGAATAACCGCTTTAGGCGTCAGTTTTTTCTCTGCTAAAACATGCTGAATCGCTTTTTCCAAAGATTCTGACGATATATTAAAAGTATCTTTATCCACATCCACAAAAATCGGAACAGCCTTGACCCACGGAACAACCTCTCCTGTAGAAAAAAAGGTAAAATCCGGAACAAAAACAGCATCATTCTCATGCAAATCCCATGCCATTAACGCCAACTGCAATGCATCCGTACCGTTTCCGCAGGTAATGCAGTGTTTAACTCCTACATACTGCGCCAGTTCTTCCTCTAAGCGGGCAACCGGCGCGCCGCCTATAAAATGCCCGCTCAATAAAACGCTGCCGACAGCCGAATCCATGGCCTCTTTATGTTGTAAATATTGGGTTTTTAAATCTCGAAATTCCATCACTGTACCTCGTACTTTTCAACAATATTGCCTTTTTCATCCACCCTGCCTACAACCTTTGCAGGCACTCCGGCAGCCAGCGTATAATCGGGAATGTTTTTGGTAACAACCGCTCCCGCCGCCACCATAGCATTCCTGCCAATCGTATGTCCACAGACAATGGTTGCATTAGCGCCTATACTGGCTCCTTCTTTGATAAGTGTCTTTTTATAATTATCATGCCCTTTAGGGTACCTTGCCCTGGGGGTCAAATCATTCGTAAATACACAGGAGGGTCCAAGGAATACGCCGTCTTCAATGGTAACGCCCTCATAGACCGATACGTTATTCTGTATTTTGACCTCGCTGCCAACATGAACATTATTTGCAATATTTACATTCTGTCCCAGTGAACAATTTTCACCAATCACAGCGCCGGACTGAATATGACAGAAGTGCCATATTTTCGTGCCATCGCCGATAATGACATTGTCATCTACATAACTGCTTTCATGCACATAGTAACCCATTATGAAAATCTCCCCTTAAAGTCCGTTGTCGCACACTTCTCTAACGGAAACTTCACGCTCGCACCCGTATAAGCGGACTGATAAATCGCCAAAACAAGTTCCAAAGCTCTCTTCCCCGCCTCCGCGTCCACATAGGGCTTTCTGTCAGTTTGAATGGCCTCAATCACATCCGCGTATAACGGTGTATGCCCATATCCATATACATTGGGCGGATTTTCATGGAACTGTCTTTTCACTTCCTCCGGATTATCCAACATATCGGAAAAACGCCACTCCTCAATAATATTGACAGAGGTTCCTCCTGCTTTCACGGTTCCCTTTTCACCGAACAAATATAAGGTTTCCTCCAGATTCCTCGGATAGATATTAGTCGTACCCTCCACGATGCCATACGCGCCGTTTCTAAATTTAATAATGGCAATTCCCAAATCTTCCGCCTCAATATACGGATGATGCAGACGGTCTGTCATACCGACTACTTCTTCCACCTCATCACCCATCATCCAACGGAGCAGGTCAATATTGTGTATGCACTGGTTCATCAATGCGCCGCCGTCCTGTTCCCATGTGCCGCGCCAGTTCGCCCTGTCATAATATTCCCGGTCTCTGCACCATCTGACATGCGCGGTTCCATAAAACATTCTGCCAAAACGGTTCTTTTCCACCGCTTCACGAATTTTTTGAATAGACTTGTTAAACCGGTTCTGATGATTCGCGCATACCTTTAAATGCAGCCGATTTGCTTTCTCAATAATCTTGTCGGCATCTTCTATAGACAGTGCAATCGGTTTTTCTATAATCAAATGACAGCCATAGTCTAAACATGTCAGCGCGATTTTTGCATGTTTTCCACTCTCCGTTGCGATTGCCACCAGTTCCGGCCGCTCTTTTTTTAGCATTTCCTCATAATCCGTATATTCTTTTACCGTATCGTCCAAATCAAATTTCAATTTTTTATCCCGCATATTGCCCGCTTCCAAATCGCAGACAGCAACAATTTGCAGCTTATTCGCTTTTGCCGCCGCAAAATGGTTCGGCGATATTCTACCACAGCCAATCAGTGCATATTTCATAGTCATTTTCCTCTTTCAGCTTTCTATATAGTCTATAACCGGCTTCATGACAACCTCCATGCTTACATGAGCAGAAGCATACTGTCTGATGACGGCTGCTACCGACTTTTTATCTGTATTATTTTTTCTGATTTCTTCATAAAACCGAACGACTTCCGTAATATCCACGGCTTTTTCATTATTCGGAAAATTTCTGACATATTCATAGCCGGCATCCGGTACGTCCGTTTCACATCCCGTAATAAAAGGCATCCCTTTGGCCAGGCATTCCCGTATCTTTAAAGCCGCTACTTTTCCATAAAATCCCACCTTATACATACCGAAAACCGCCAGTGCAATATCGCTGATATCATACATTTCATCCAGTTGCTTTCCGGACATATTCGGATAAAACTTCACATACTCCTGCAAATTGTATTTTTGAACCAGCTTCTGATATTTCTCTTTTTCCGGGCCGTCTCCAATCAATAGCAAATCTACCGTATATTGATTATCCTTATTTTGATAGTATTGATATAGCCCTTCTATAACGCGTTCATATCCATGCTGTCTCTGCATGTACGCCACTCCGATTAACGTTATTTTATTGTCCTGATACTGCCCTTTTACAAGTTCTATCTTCCCGACATTGACGCCATTGGTCGTACGAATTGTCGGTACCCCGAAAATCCCCATATCTTCCGTATATGTTACGAACCTGTCAATATACTTCTCTAAATTTTTACGATATAACAATTCTTTTATATAAAACGGCCATGCGTTCCATTTACCAAAGTCATCCTTATCATACGGATACGTAAAAAGTTCTATCATAATCCTGCAGTCAGGATATTTTTCTTTTATCTGTTTCCAAAATCTTAAATACTGCCTGTCCGCCACCGTACGGCGCGCATATATAAAATCCGGGTTATCCAATTCTTCAAATACTTTCTCATAATCTCTGGCTATGGAAGCAGTCGGGAAAAGGCTGATGATTCTTTGTAGAAAAGTCCTCTTTGGCGTTTGCACCTCTGCTTCTTTCACATCATAATACCGTGAAAGCTCCTCTATCTGCATATCTATTTTTTTGCTGACGCCTATGGAACTTCTTCCCTGAAAATGAATATAATATCCTTTTTTCATCTAAATCCCCTATTTTCCCTATTATGCCAAAAGTATGCAAAAACAGTATAGCAAACTTACCATGAAAAGACAAGTTTTGCCACAGTTTTGCCGTCTATACCCTCATTTTCCCCCATTGCTTATGAGCAAAATCCCTGACGCCCTGAAACTGCGCTACACACATATCTCTTCTTCCCTGCAAAAGCCAAATCCCCATCCAGGCAAGCCTGTTGCAGAAAAAGTAAATGAGAAAAATATAGAACCGGACATTCAACCGATGCTTTTGACATAGCCACAGCCTATTGCAAAGCAGCCAGTTTCTGCTGATATAATAAGCATTGGCAGGTTTTTCATTCCCTTTGGTAGAACCGTTTACCTTATGATATACTACCGCATCCGCACAATACCAGATTTTAATGCCGTTTCTGGCGGCGCGCATACTATACTCCGTATCTTCGTAATAAAGGAAAAAACGTTCGTCCAAAACGCCGATTTTATCAATTATTTCTTTTGATAAAAAAAGCGCGCACCCGTTGGCAAACCGGCACTCTCCGCTATCGTTAAACTGCCCCTTATCAATCTGCTTAAAACCTCTTTGAACGGCCTTTTTAATAACGGGCGAAAAATCGCCCCCGGCGCACCAGATAACATCCTTGTTATCGGCATATAAAACTTTTGGAACAACTATCGCTTTCTTTTCCTGTTGACAGGAAAGCATGTTTTCTATCATATCGGGTTCTATTTCCGTATCATTATTTAAAAGCAGGAAATATTCCATTCCCTGCTCCATTGCCCAACGGATGCCTTCATTATTGGCTTTTGAAAACCCATAATTATCATCCAATGTAAGAATCGCCACCTGCTCATTGTCACCCCAGTTTTTTTGCAGCATCAAAAGAGAATCGTCCGTAGAAGCATTATCCACCGCCACTATCTGAATCTGCCCGCTTATCGTACTGCTTAGTATTGAGGCAATACATTTGTCATTATATTCTTTACCATTGTAATTTACTAATATGACGCTTATCTTTTTTTCCATATCGGTTCCTTCAAAAACGCAAGATATTGCCTGGCAATCGATTCCGGAGCATAACAATCAAAATCAATCGCCGTCTGGTCTTTGACTTTCTGCTCTTTTGCTTCCAGGATTTTTTTAATCCATTCATCTATATCATATGGATTCTCCACATAGACCGCTTTCCCCTGGGTCACTTCCGGGATGGAAGCGCATCTTGTTGTCACCACCCGCGTTTTAAAAAGCATGGCCTCCACCGGCGGCATCCCAAATCCTTCAAAGACACTGGGAAACAAAAAAGTATGGCAATTCTGATACAAGCAATTACGCTCCTCATTGCTGACAACCCCTGTCAATACAACCGCAGCTTGCAGATTTTTTTCCTGTATCTGTTCCTTTAACTCCTTTGCCGCATTACCATTAATGCCGCTGATAAGCAATTTATTTGGCAGCCGTCCGCTTTTTTCACCTGCAATCCGTTCCATAACCCCAAGCAGAGTCTGTAAATTTTTATGCGGTATCATCTGACTTACCGTATAAAAAAATTGTTTTTGCTCAATCTGGTATTTTTTTTGTAAAACCCCAAAATCCACTGTTTCATTTTCTTTTACTAAAATGGGATTATAGATAACTTCTATATCTTTTCTATGATATTTTTCCACAATATCTGATTTAACCCAATTAGAGATAGCTACAATTCTTGCCGCATTCATTACATCCATCCGCCAGCATAGTCGGGAATACGCAACTTCATGGAAAGGATGATAATTCGGATAATGAAATGCCTGTAAATCATGAATGACGCAAGTATATTGAATGCCTCCATTTAACCAGGGTTTACAGTATACCGGTTCAAAACACTTTCTAAATCCCTGTCTGCGAAGCAGTCTGTTTTGAAACACGTTCTGCCATAAAATCCGTTTTGCTATATTTTCGGATGTTATGTTGGCAACAAGAAGATGATAGCGGTTATCTTTTTCATATTTCTGAAAAGTATCCTTATTATCCAAAGATACTAACAGCGTAAAATCAAAGTCCTCTTCTGATACTAAAAATCCATCCAATAAATTCCTGATATACGATTCTGTTCCCCCAACTTTACCGGGGCGAAGCCATAATAAATCAACTGCTATTTTTTCCATAATAATTCTCATTTACCAAATAATATTTTACTCCACCATGAAGAAACTTCTATAATTTTTGCGATACCAACACAGATTCCTGAAATAATAAAAGCAGATATTCCTGTCACTATCAGTATTATATAAATAGGCTGTGGTGTTATGCTGAAATGCAATTCACTATCTATGAAAAATCCATAAAGCACATATATTGCCAAAGAATATTTTCCAAACAGACATAATATTTTATAAAATTGATTTATTTTCCATTTTTCCTGATATTGATAACATATCATAATAATACACAAAGATAATCCTGTTCTAATCAACTGCGTAGTCCAATGTGTATTACTAAAGGAAAACAATGGAAATAAAAGCAAATAAACAAAAAATACACCCGCTATCATCCATTCACTATTCACTATTTTCCGAACCGTCTCATTATCAATGATAATAACTGCCATAAAATATGGGATTGCATAACTTATCATATTAATAATATATGGATGTTTTATCAAAACTGCCAAGCTGACTACTACCGCTTCCAGAAAACACAATATCAATATATTTTTGAGCCGGCAATGAATACCATACATTGCTTTCTGAATACGCCAATATAAACAGTGCATTATTTTAAGCCCGAATAATACTGGCAAGAACCATAATCCACTTTGTTCATATCCCGTCAACTGTAATATAAAATTTCTTATATCCATCTCCCATATCTGCTTGGCAATCATTTCATACAAAAAACTCCAACTTACATAGGGGATAAGCAATCCACATGCGCGTTTAAACAGCATTTCCCATTCTTTCTCTACATATTTTTCTCTATTATGTTCTTCAATATATGCAGAAACGAACATTAAAAGCGGCATATGAAAAGAATAAATCACATTACACAATATAACGCCTCCTTCAGGAATATCAGAAAGACAGTGACCCATTACCATTGCAATAATTGCTACTCCTTTGAGAAAATCCATATAAGTATTTCTTATTGTATTATTCATTCTTTCTCGCTTCCTCCAAGTGAATTTCCAACTCCCGAATCCTCTTCTCTAAAATCCCCATCTCCTGCACCAGCGTCCTGATTTTCATATTCTGTCTGGACGCAATAGAGGTAAGCGCCATACAAATCATAAGGATAAAGGCAATACACATGATAAAAAGCCCGTTCATATTATCCTCAATGCCCAAAATATGAATCATGCGTATCAGAAGTTCCGGGAAAATAACCAACATTCCCATAACCGCGCCCGCCAGCAGCCATAAAAGCGTATATTTTAAGTTTAACGCCCTCTTCTTTAAAAAGTACAGAATAATAATAAAGTAACATATCACCGCGATAATCAGCGTAACTCTTAACGTAGACGGAATCATTCTATACCGTTGCCCCTTTCTCAACCTGCGGCTTTGCTCTCCGGAATCCGTAGCTTAAGCGGCATACCAAGATAGCAAGCGTAACCTTTATCATATAATAAATGGATTTTCTAAATGTAATCGAACTTTTTCCGCCCTCTCTGGCTTTCATCTGCACCGGCACTTCCCTGACCTTGCCGCTGTGCATGACCGCCGTAACGATTGCCTCCGGCTCCGGATAATCGGTCGGATAATCCTTGGAATAAATATGGATAAACTTTTTATTTACCGCCCGATATCCGCTTGTTACGTCTACGATTTTACGTCCAGTGGTAATTCTGATTAAAAAACTCAAAATACTGATACCGATTCGCCTTGTCTGGGAGGACTGAAACCCTTCTTTTTTTATAAATCTGGAACCGATAACAACATCCGCTTCTCCCGATAAAAGGGGTTCCAGCATATCGTCTAAGTATGCGATATCATGCTGTCCGTCCCCATCCATCTGCACGGCAATATCATATTCGTTTTTGCGGGCATAAATATATCCAGCCTGCACCGCGCCGCCTATCCCAAGGTTAATCGGCAAATCCAGATACCGATAATGCCGTTTCTCACATATACGCAGCGTATTGTCCGTAGAACCGTCATTGATAATCAGGTAATCGTAATCAGGCGCCTGTTTTGTCATACGATTTACCACCTGTTCAATATTTTCCGATTCGTTATAAGCCGGAATAATAATCAGAACCTTTATATCTTCTTTCTTTTCCATGACATTACCTACCCCTCTATGCATTTCCTTTCATCGGGTTTATTTTCCTTATCAAGTTTTTCCCATATTGCTTCCAAAGCTGCAACAGCAGCAGGAAATACGCAATATAGAAAGTACCGAAATTATAGAACAAATAACGTTTCTGCCCAAACAAAACGGCGGAAATCGCAACTACCAAAATACAGTTGGTAACCAGCACACAGCTCATCAACTCGCCGTATTCTTTTCCTATCTTTTTATTCACATACGCCCAAATCATAAAAGCAATGGCCGATACATACAAAAACAACGTAATCAGATGGCATAGCAGATAAATCCGCTCTATCTGGAAAAAAACCGTGCTGACAAATGCCTGTGGCATCAAGATGAGCATATGATAGAGAAATCTGCCCCAGTGCGCTTTTATTAACGTTACCCCTATCTGCGCCCGATCCTCCGGCCATGCACCCATACATATTACGCCTATCCGCGCACTCTCTGCAATATCCTGCCACATCCATAATCCCGGAGCGGCATAGACGTACCGGCACTGCTCTTTATCCACCTTTTCATATAAGTCTAAATAAATATCCCGAAGCCGTTCATCCTCAAATAAAAGGTAATCTTCATAGTCCGCCTCATACATGCCCTTGTTAAACACCAAAGAAACATACTGGCTGGCGGCATATACCGGAACAATCGTCCGGTTTGCAGTTGCGTCCTGTGCTTCTTCACTTACTGTTTCCTCACTTACTTCTTCCTGAACAGATTCCTCAGGCTCTCCGGCTTCTTCTACAACCTGTTTTTCCCCTATTTTTTCCGCAGCTTTCTCCGCCATCTGGTTATATCCGCTGGCAATCCGGGAAGTTACGCGGACCCCGGAAAGCCCAATGACAAGACAGCCTGCTAGCCCCAGCAGAATACATACCGGTATCTGTCCTTTTTTCTTAGTTTTCCTGCCGAAAACAACGATATAAAACCAGGCCGCCCCGCATACGCCAAATAAAATCTGTAACTGTGAACGGATAGAGGCTAAAAACAGCGTAACAACGCATAGGAACGCACACCACTTATAACTCTTATTCCAAACCGTCTTTAGCAATGCCGTAAAAAACAGATAATACGCCGCATAGGCAATTCCCTCGGTCAGAATCTCACGTGTAATGACAACTTCCGGCAAATCCGCCATAAACGGAAGCAGCGCCAATCCAAAACATATATAACTCTCCAGATAACTTAGCTGTAAACGGTTTTTGAGAAATCCGATTAACTGTACCACACAAAATACCGCAAAAACAGACTGTTCTATAACAACTACGGATAAATAACTTTCCTCGCCAAATAACAGCCTGTTACCCAGCAAAAAAAAGGGATAAACCGGCATCACGCCTTCCATCATATCGCTTGTAATATCCATGTAAGTCAGACTGTCATCGATAAGATAATAATCCGCTTCTCCCAAAAATAAAAAAGCAAACATAGCAAGCATAGACAGTGACAAATAGAATAAAAGGTCTGCCTGCTTTTTATTTAATTGTACTTTTGGTCTGCATTCCTGCATCACAATACCTCATATTCCGCTCTATTTTGCAAACACTTCCTGTTTGCTCCTCTCAACTACCTGTCCGTCTCCTACTTCATAAATAGCGTCCACATTGCGGATTGTCGTAAGTCTGTGGGCAATGATAATCATCGTTTTCATTCCCTGTAAGTTCTCAATCGCTTCCATAACGGCCGCTTCCGTTTCATTATCCAAAGCGGAAGTCGCCTCATCCAAAACCAATATTTCCGGGTCATGATACAACGCCCTGGCAATGCCGATACGCTGTCTTTGTCCTCCGGACAATCTGACACCTCTGTCACCTACAATCGTATCCAGTCCGTTTGGCAGACTCTCAATAAATTCCGTCAACTGCGCTTTCTCTACCGCCGCTTTGACAGACGCCTCCTCTATATCCTCCTGCGCCACGCCAAAGGCGATATTATTTCGGATAGTGTCGTCGGACAGATAAATCACCTGTGGGATATATCCTACCTGCGTATGGAATGTCTTCGGCTTTTTATGCACATCCAGCCCATCCGCCATAATTCTTCCTGCCTGCGGCTCCAATAGACCCAGTATAATATCCACCATCGTTGTCTTACCCGCACCGGAAGCGCCGATAAAGGCAACCGTCTTCCCTTTTGGAATGAGAAAATCCGCATTTTTGATAACAGGCTCTTCCGTATTCGGATATGTGTAAGTTACCTGCTCCACATGGATTTTTTCTTCCAGCATCCAGGTTTCTACCTCTTCTTCATCCCGTTTTTTGGCATATTCTTCAATAGACTCCAAATCATGATATACCAAATCGACGGACGGTAACGCATATAAAATATTGGATGTGTATTCGTTAATCCTTCCTACGCTTGGCATCAGGCGCAGCGCTGCAACCGCAAAAACGCCAAGCTTCGGAATATAGTAGATGATGTCCTACTC
>JAMPCN010000059.1 GCA_023666125.1 Bacillus sp. (in: firmicutes)
CTGCGACCTCCTGGTCCCAAACCAGGCGCTCTAGCCAAGCTGAGCCACACCCCGGCAGGTATCATTAACGCGCCTGTTCAAATCACAACGCAAATCATATTATATAATAAGGCGTTTTGTCTGTCAACCTCTTTTTCTTATTTTAATCTATGTAGCGGATGGTATAATGCGCCTTTCCCTCCCGGTCTATTTCCATAATAATATAAGAAGGTTTTCTCCCCTCCTGTCTGGGAAAACTCATGCTGCCGGGATTGATAAGCGTCAAATCTGCACCGATATCGACAACCGGTTTATGGGTATGCCCGCACATCACAATATCCACATCCCTGCTTCTCGCTTCCTGCTTAATGATTTCATAATTCATGGATACATAGTAATTATGCCCGTGCGTAAGCCATACCTTATAACTCCCTATCATAAACTCTTTTTCCCGGGGGATGTTGGACCAGAAATCATTATTGCCCTGCACCATCTGTACCGGACAGCCCGCCGCCTGTGCAATGATATCCTCGCTGCCCTCTACGTCGCCGCAGTGTATCAGCATGTCAATCGGCTTTACTTTTTCTATTACATCTAAAACATTCCCATTCTGGCGGTGTGTATCGCTCACAATCAGTACTTTCATATACTCTCCTACTATATCTTCTTCTCCAGTTTTGCCCTCATTGCCTGTAACGCTCTTCCTCTGTGGCTGATTGCATTTTTTTCTTCTTCCGTAAGTTCTGCGGAAGTGCAGCCGTATTCCGGCAGATAAAAAATCGGGTCGTAACCGAAACCATTCTCGCCTTTCGGCTCATAACCGATGCGCCCCTCTATTGTTCCCAACGTAGTCAGTACCTCTTTATCCGGCATAACCGCGGCAATCGCACAGACAAATCTGGCGCTGCGCTGTGCATCCGCCACACCTTCCATGCGTCTTAGCAAATCCGCATTTTTAATGTCATAGGAGGTGTCTTCTCCCAGATAACGCGCGGAATAAATACCCGGTTCTTTATGCAAATAATCGATTTCCAGTCCGGAATCGTCGGCCAGTACAATATGATTGGTCTTAGCCGCCACCGCTTTGGCCTTAATCACCGCATTTTCCGTAAAATCCGCTCCGTCCTCTACAATATCTACCGCAATCCCCGCCTCTTTCATCGAGAGAATCTCCACGTCCATCCCCTCTAAAATCTGGCGGATTTCCCGCATTTTCCCCTGATTCCCGGTCGCAAAAATAATTGTCTTACGCATATTACCTCCCCGCGCGATATTTCACCTTACTCGTACGCCGCCATAATCGCCTGATAAATACCATCTGCTATTTTTTCTATATAGTCATCTCTGTTGAGTAAAATCGCTTCCTGTCCATTGCTGATATAACCGACTCTTATCGCCGCCGCCGGAACAACCGCCCGGTTAATGACTATATCCTCTTCGGTGGAATCGACCAGCCCGTTGGCCTTTCCGCTGATTGCCGTTACGACTTCCCGCTCCAGCAAATCCGCCAGCTCTATGCTGCCAAAGCCCGGTATGAAAAATTTACTGTTATATACCGCTTCGGTTCCGTATATCTTCGTATCTTCGTTTTCGTTCACTTCAATCCGAATCATCATATCAGCTTTGACTGCATTGGTCAAATCAATGCGTTCTTCCTCTGTCGGATTGCTGTCATCCATTCTCGTATAATAAACTTTAATCTCCGTCTCATCCAGTTTTTTCTTTAAAGCGCGCGCTACGGCCAAGGTCACCTGCTTGCTTTCCAGTTCCCCGGAAACGGCTCCCGTTATCTCATCGCCATAGGCCGGGTCTATCACCACAATTCTGTCGTATGCCTCTTTGGGTGCGATAAATTCAATATAGAGGTTGCCGTTTTCCAAAATACTATGATATTCATAAATATCCGTCAGCCTGAATTTTAAACGGAATGCATCCGCTCCATTTTCATAATGGCCGTCCACGATAGCCTCACGGTTGCCAAAAAGAGCCTGTGTATCATAAAAATCCGCATACGTTTCATCCTGTTGGGCCTGTTTGATGCTGACCCAGAGTTCCTTATCCATATAATGGTTTTCTATCGTAACATTCTCCGCCTTTACATTCGCATGAAGAGGAATACAGAAATAACTCATTTCCTGTCCTTTTTCTTCAAATAAAAGGCTGTTTTCACCCGGCGCGCTTTCCGCCGCATCCATATGGGCAATGTCTTCTTCCTCCGGCACATCCTGCGCTTCATTTTGTACGACTTCATCCTGTGCCACATTCTCAACAATGATGACTTTATGGGAAGAATAATAAAATATTGCCGCAAACGCACAGAGCGCAAATATAAGCGTATAAACTGCCGTTTTTTTCATTAACTGATTCTGCTGCATGATAATCTCCATTCTATCTGCCTTTACGGCCAGGCGGTTTCGGCCCCATAAACTGATAATAATATGTCTTCATCATACCGTTATAAATTTTACGGTTTTTATCGGCTTTTCTTCCGATATACTGCTGCGCCTGTTCATAGGCGGAAATCACGTACATCGACCAACTGTCCAATGTCGCATAGCGTTCTCCGAGTTCCCGGTAAATGGCGGGCAGAGTCTCCTTATCTTCAAGCCGCTCCCCGTAAGGCGGATTGGTTATGATAAATCCATACTTTTTAGGATGGCTGAGTTGGTCCACGCCCCGGCGCTGAAAATGAATCAAATTCTCCACACCGGCAAGCCGTGCATTTTCTCTGGCCACCGCCACCACTTTATCATCTATATCATATCCCTGAATATCCGTCTCCACGCCCATATCCACCATGGACTCCGCTTCATCCATTACGCGGTACCAGTCCTTACGCGCCGTTATATGCTTCCAGTCCTGTGCCAAAAAGCTGCGTTCCCGCCCCGGCGCTATATGAGCCGCCATCATGGCTGCCTCAATCGGAAACGTGCCGCTGCCGCAAAACGGGTCTACCAGTATCCGTTCGCTCTTCCATGGCGTCAGCATAATTAACGCCGCGGCCAGATTCTCAGCAATAGGCGCTTTCGCCGTCAGTTTCCTATACCCTCTTTTATGTAAGGATTCTCCCGTCGTATCCAAACCTACGGTCACTTCGTCTTTCATTAAAAAAACCCTGACCGGAAAAGACGCGCCGCTTTCCGTAAACCACTGCGTATGATAAACGGATTTTAGCCGCTCCACCATAGCTTTTTTCATAACGGACTGAATATCGGAAGGGCTGAAAAGCTTACTCTTAATACTCGCCGCCTTGGCTACCCAGAACTTTCCGTCCTCCGGGATATACGCTTCCCAGGGAAGATTTTTCGTTCCCTGAAAAAGTTCCTCGAAAGTTTGAGCCTGAAAGCTTCCGACCTTAATCAAAACTCTTTCCGCCGTACGCAAAAAAACATTCGCACGACAAAGCGCATTCTCATCACCCGCAAACGTCACACGACCGTCTTCCACCGATAAAATCTCATATCCCAAATCTGTAATTTCTTTTTTTAACACCGACTCCAGCCCAAAATGGCACGGTACGATAAAGCATAATTTTTCCATAAATTCATTGTAAGGTTTTGTACATTTTCTGTCAATCTGATTATTTCTTTACAACCACCCGAAAGCAATATAAACTATAATATATGGCACTAATATAAAACTAATATGAAACAAAAAGCATACAAGCTAATAAAGGAGGTCTCTACCGGTGGACACACAAAATCAAAATGCGGCTGAAAAAGTATTGGAGAACGTCTCTAAGGTCATTATCGGCAAAACAGAAACCGTACGCTTACTCCTAACGGCTCTCTTGGCGGACGGACACGTCCTGTTGGAAGACGTTCCGGGAACGGGTAAAACCAAACTGGCGAAGGCGCTTGCTAAGTCCTTACAGGCGGACTATTCCAGAATACAGTTTACGCCGGACTTACTCCCCGGCGATATTACGGGCTTAAATATTTTTGACAGAAAAAGCAACGACTTCGTCTTGCGCAAAGGTCCGGTATTTACCAATATTCTTCTCGCGGATGAAATCAACCGCGCCACCCCCAGGACGCAGGCGGGCTTATTGGAATGCATGGAGGAACGGCAGGTCACCATCGACGGAGAAACCTATCCGTTAAGCAGTCCTTTTTTTGTTATCGCCACGCAGAACCCGGTTGAAACGGCCGGAACCTTTCCCTTACCGGAGGCGCAGTTGGACCGTTTTATGATGAAGCTCTCTTTGGGGCTTCCAAGCAAAGAGGAAGAACTGGACATTCTGGCGCGCTATCTGGAAAAAGACCCGCTAACGGAACTGACCGGCGTACTGACAACACAGGAACTGGAAAACGCCAGACAAGAAGCCTGCAAAGTATATATACATAAAGCGGTACAGGAATATATGGTGGATATCGTCGCAGCAACCCGAAACGACGAAAGCATTATGATGGGCGTAAGCCCCAGAGGAAGCCTTGCGCTGCTTCGCTGCGTCAAGGCCTATGCCTGGATACAGGGCAGAAATTTTGTCATTCCTGATGATGTAAAGGCCGTTGCCGTTCCGGTACTGGCACACCGCATTATCATGGACTTTGGCCGGAACAACTACAAAGAAAGCGTCGCTTTTATCCAAAATATCCTGCAAAACAGTACCGTGCCTACAGAGGATTTTCAGGTATGATGAGAATAATAGGACTTGGCATATGCGCTTATCTGCTGATATTGTTACAACGGGTCATTTACGGGCGGTTATGGGCAAAACACCTTAAAATCCGTCTGGAATTTACGCAGACGAGCCTTTTTGAGGGGGAAAAGGGGGAACTCTCCGAAATTATCGAAAACGGCAAACGCCTTCCGCTTCCTATGTTAAAGGTAAAATTCCAGACCGATAGAAACCTGCGTTTTACCGATACGTTAAGTTCCAAGGTAACGGACCTTTATTATAGAAACGATATTTTTCAGGTAAGAGGCCGGGAGCGCATTACGAGAAAATTGGAATTTATCGCTGCCAAAAGGGGATATTACCGCATCCATAATATTGATCTGGTCGCGGCGGATTTGTTTCTTTCCACGGAAATGGTAAAAAGCCAGCATACCGACCAGTATTTCTATGTATATCCCGCCCCCTATGTCTCCGACGAATTCAGGCAGTCGTTACAGCAGTTAAACGGGGAACTTTTAACAAAACGCCACTTTCTGGAAGACCCGTTTGAGTACCGCGGCATCAGGGAATATCAGCCCTATGACGATATGCGCAGCGTCAACTGGAAAGCGAGCGCAAAGACCGGGGAATTAAAGGTCAACCAAAAAAACTATACCGCATTACAGACCATCCGCATTTTCTTTAATATAGAAGATAACGGCGTTTTAAAAAAAGAAGACGCCCTCGATGCTTCGTTCCGGATTGTTGCGGGTCTTAGCGCTTTTTTTATCAAGCAGGGCGTTAGGGTGGCATGTTACGGCAACGGCCGGGATATCATGCACGGGGAATTGCTGCAGATAGAGGCCGGCGCGGGAGCCGGACAGTTACAGCAGATTTACCGCGCGCTTGCCAGAACGGATACCTCGCAAAAGCCCGCCGGCTTTGTGCAGACGTTTGAGCAGAAACTGTTAGAGGAAGATGGGGAAAGCATTACCGTTTTCGTATCTCCTAATGCCTATCCTGACTTTGTGGAACTGATAAGCCGCTATCAAAAGCAGGACGGGGAATATATCTGGTTTTATCCGACTATCGAAACGGCGCAAAGAGGAATCCCGGAGCTTTCCGAACTGCCCGGTGAAATCAAAAGCCACATACAGATTCTGCATATAGAAAATGATGACACAATAATAAAAATCTAAGAAAGGCACACCAAGAATCCATGAAACAGGAACGAATAACGGAATTAGCGGATATTTTCGCCATACAAATGAATCACTGGACGCTTTTTTCCATCGCGTCGGCCATCGGCATTATGACCGGGAAGACCGCCCCTTTTGTCGCGCTATGGCTTTTGTGCAGTCTGATTCCTATATTCTTTTTTTACATCAGAAGATATACGAACGGTTTCCCGGCTATGGCCATCAGCCATATCGTATGTCTTGTGCTTTTATTTAACATGCCCGTTTCCAATCAGGCCGTCAAAGTGATAATGTGCATTTACGGTATCGGGCTTTTCATCAATTCCTTTTATATCAGGCTGCGAAAAGAGGAGCGGCTGGACGAGGCGTTTCCCCCTCCGGTAGCAATCGGTATTATTGCGGTCAGCGCATTTGTTTTACACTATGAAGAGTATGTCACATGGGATTTGTATTATATTGCCCTGGTCGCCGTTTATTTTATCTTTTATTATCTTAGGTATTATTTGCAGCATTATCTGCATTTTATGTCGGTCAATTCCGGCAGCACGGGCTATATTCCCCGCAGGGAAATCTTTATGTCCGGCGTCAAACTCAGCGCTGTCTTTATCCTGATAGGCGTCGGTATTTTAACGCTGTTTTCCGATATCAACTGGCTGGGCTGGATATTTGGGCAGTTAAAAAACGGCATCATATGGCTTAGGGAACACGGTCTATTCGCCTGGATAGCCTCTCTTTTTAAGAAAACATTTGACCCTCTTGTAGAGCAGACAGGCGGCGCAGAACCCGGCGGTTCGGGATTGATGCCTTTGGAACCGGGAGAACCCGGTTTGTTCTGGGTGGTTCTGGAAAAAGCCGTTTTTACTATCGTACCGATAGTTCTTATCTGCTTACTCTGCTTTGCGCTGTTTCGTTTCATTATGATGGCAAAAAAACTCTTTCGCCAAAAACGTTCTTTCAGTAAAGAAATAAAAGAGGAAGAGGCACGAGATATCCGAGAGGCGTATGAACTCAAAACAGAAAAGAAAAAACGACGGGATTTCTTTACTTTCTTAAGTCCGACAGAACGAATCCGACACATCTATAAGCAGCGAATCCGGTCAAAACGCTCTATTTTGTCCGAAAAAACAGATGCGCAGCCTCTCAATACCTATACCGCCAGAGAATGCGGCGCACTGCTTTCCGAGAACCGGCTTGCGCGTATTTACGAAAAAGCCCGCTATTCCGATATGCCCTGCACAAGAGAGGACGTAAAAAGGGCTGCAGGAAAAAGCGGCACAGCCGATTAGCTGTGCCGCTTTTAGCAGATATGGCTCCCATAGGAGTCACCTCTGACTTAGTAGTTGTTCTTCTGGCTGTTCTGCGCATTCTGGCTGGAACTGTTCTTAGAATTGTTATTCTTCTGGTTGTTCTGTGCATTCTGGCTGTTAGAGTTGTTAGCCTTATTCTGCTGCTCATTGTTCTGCGCGTTCTGGTTATAATCATTCTTAGACATCTTGCATACCTCCTGATTGATTTTTGTTACAGAAATAGTATGACAAGATTTGTGCCAAAGTATTCAAAACCAATATAGGACTTTAGTACTATTTTTAATTGCATTTTCTATATAATTGTATATAATAATAAGTGTAGATAGAAACACCCCTTTCATTTTCTATCTGCAAACCCTTATATATTAATTATTTATACTCCCCTGAAAAGCGCTGCTTATGCGGCGCTTTTTAATTATGTATGCCTTTTTCTCAACCTGCGACATTTGCTGTCGTAAGACGCAAATTCGCGTGTGAAAAATTTATTTTTCACACTATCCTCTGTTTCCCTGGAAAAGTTTTACAATTAATAAAATAACAAGCCCTACGATAATCACCGGCGCAAACAGGGAAATCAAGGATGTCGCAATCCCTATTACAATAATTACAAGCACCGCTATGATTAACATCATCAGCCATCCGGGCAGCATAACCCTGTGTGTCGTAAAACCGCCGTAGCCACGGTTTGCGGACTCATCCGCCAGCTCTTCGTCATATTCCCGGTTGGAGCCGTAGCTTTCGCCGGCGTGCTTATTGGCTTCAATGATGCTCTTGGCTAACAGCCTCGGGTCACCCAGACCGGCAAGCACTTCCTCTTCCGTACTTCCCTTGCGTATTTCCGATTCGATATAATCCTGATAATAACGTACGTTTTCCGCCACCTGGCTGCTGTTTAACCCGCCCGCCAGTGTCCGTTGTAATTTTTCCAGAAATTCGTTTTTATCCATGTCTATATAACTCCCATTACTTTACAAAGAATGCCGTATTTTAGGCATTACTCCCTATCCATACCCGCGCCCTCATTCAGCTTGCGCCTGTAGTAATCCGGGTCTTTCTTTAGCTGCGCCATCGTCCGGAACGCCTGCAATACCATTTCTTCTTTATTACATGCCGCCGTATTCTTCCCCGTATCCTGCGCCAGATTATAACGCTCCATCTGCCACACATAGCAGTCTGTCAGCGAATAGCCCGCCGCTTTCATGCGGTCGGCAAAACCGTGGTGTTCCAGATAATACAAAAATTCCTCATACAGCTCATAATCCGTCAGGATACTAAGCCACAGTTCATCACACCACTTTTCGGACTTTCCCGCGTATTCACAAAGAGCCTTAAGTCCTTCGTATACTTTAATTTTCTCCGTGCCGTATATCATATAAGACATATTATCCCATGCCTTTCCATTTTCCTTATCAGTGTACCATACTATTTTCCATTTTGCTATGATGGCATTCTTAATTTTTCATAAAAAATAGCGTACCACTCACTAAAGCAGTACGCTATTTCTCAACCTGCGATTTTTAAACTTATTCTTTTACACCGCCAAGCGCTACGCCGGCAATGATATGTTTGGAAAGAATAAAGTATACAACGAAAATCGGTAAAATGGTTACTACCAGTCCGACATAGATAATACCGTGGTCGGAACGGAATCTTTCACCTCTCATCAACTGTACGAACATAGGAAGCGTGTACTTTCTCTGTGAGGTAAGCAGCATGGAAGGCGTATAGAAGTTATTCCATGATGCGATAAATGCGAAGATACACTGTGTTGCAACAGCCGGTTTCATAAGAGGCATTGCGATGGTATTGAATGTGTTAAACTCTCTTGAACCGTCGATTCTCGCCGCATCCACAATTTCAAGCGGCAGTGCGCTCAACATATACTGTCTCATGAAGAATACCGTAGAGGGCGCTGCAATCGCCGGAATAATCAACGGTACATAGCTGTTTCCAAGTCCTAAACCATACATGAAACGGAAGAAACCGATAGAAGAAACCTGTACGGGAATCATCATGATTGCCATGATAAACGCCCATGCGAACTGGCTTCCTTTGAATTTATAAACGGTAACGCCGTATGCTGTCATGGTAGAGAAATATACGGTCAGTATCGTGGAGCCGAAAGCGATGATGCAGCTGTTTACCATATATTTCCATAAAGGTACGTTTGCATTACACTGATATAACAGTTTTTCCCAGTTTTCCATAAAGTAATGTGACGGAATCAGGGAAAAGCTTGACTGTATATCCACGCTTGTTCTGGTTGCGTTGACGAGCATAACCCAGAACGGGAACAAACTTAACAAACAAAGGAAAATACAAATAATATTTCTAAATATCTGTGCGCCTAAGATTCTTGCGTGTAATCCGCCTTTTGCGTTATCTTCCATATTAATTTGCCCCCTTTCTTGCTTTCTGTGCCGCTTTGATTGCTTTCTTCTCCTTGATGGCATCCTTATCTCTCATGATATAGAAGAGAATCAGGCTGAAGAACAAGGTTACAACAAACAGTACAAGTGATGCCGCCGAAGCCTTACCCATCTGTCTGGAACCTGTGAAAGCAAGTTCACGGATATACATGGTAATCGTTCTGGTTGTATAATCCGGGTCACCGTAGCCGCTTGTCGTCAACAGTTTCGGAATATCATACATCTGCAGACCGCCGATAGCGGAATTTACTAATGTAAATAACATAATCGGACGAAGCAGCGGTAAGGTAACGCTTTTAAAAATCTGCCAGCTTGTCGCGCCGTCCACTCTTGCCGCCTCGAACAAGGAGGGGCTGATGCCCAGCACGCCTGCCGTTAAAACAATCATGGTATTTCCATACCACATCCAGAAGTTAATAAAAGAAATAATTCCTCTTGTAGACCACTTCGTATCCAGGAAACGGAACGGTTCAGACCAGATTCCGCTGTTGACTAAGAACTGATTAATCGGTCCGTTCGGGTAATCGAACAATTTATAGAACAAAACGGAAATCGTAGCCGCCGTAATGATATTGGGCATAAATGTCAGGATTTTATACGCGCCCTGCGCTTTCATTTTAACTCTGGTATCGGTAAACCAGATTGCCAAAAGCAGCGCTAAGAGAATCTGCGGTACAAAGTTTAATAACCACATGATAATCGTATTGCCTAACGCACGGAATGTATAGGTATCAAACAAAACGCCGTTACTGCTCATGAAAATCGAACCGAAGTTTGCCACACCGTTAAATGTCGGTCCTACTTCCACATTCCACATCGTATCCGTATAGTTTTCACAAAATGCCAGACCCATCGTATAAATCAAAGGCCATAACTGGAAAATTGCGAAGACGATAAAGAACGGAGCAATAAAAAAGTAACCATATCGGCCGTATTCTACTGTTTTACGTTTTTTGCCATTACTCTTTGCCATATCTCCACACCCTTCTTTATTATTTTATTTCTGCCCGGTACGCGCCACAGGCATTTGACAATTTCCCGACTCCGGAACGCTCTCAAACATCTGTGCCGCAGCCCTTACAAAAATGTCTTTATAATATCTGTACCGACCGCAAGCAGCCGGTACAGAATATTTAACTCAACTTTTATCATTCACTTGGAGAATTAATTTTGCAGCAAAGCTGCAAAGAAATTCTCCTATAGATAGCGCAGCCAATGCTGCGCTTTCTATTATTCGACAGTTACTGCCGGATAAGCTTCCGCTACAGCAGTCTTGAAGTCTGCGATAGCTGTATCTTTATCCTTTTCACCTTTTGCATATGCCGTTACCTGTGTATCAAGTAACTCATTCACTTTCTGGTCGTATGCGCTCATCCATGATACATCTACGTTCTCAGCAAGAGGAGAGAATACTGCGATGAAATCCTGTCCGCCTAAGAAGTCGTATGCACCCTTACCGGAATCAGATAAGTTCTTCATAGCTGTCTTGTTATTTACATAGTCAAGAGTTTCTTCTGACAATGTTGTCATAACATCTGTATCACAGCAGAGTGTTTTCATAATCTGTCCGGCTAATGCCGTATCAGAGCATCCGCTTGTTGCGCCTAACCATGTACCGCCCCAGTAGTAGGAAGCAGGACCTTCACACATATTCCACAGACCATATGTACCGGAACCTACAGTGTCGCCGCCGCAGTTAGCTTTGATGGTCCAGTGCAAGAACCATGTACATCCAAAGTAACCGAATACTGCATCTGTAGAAGCGCCAGCGTTCCACTCGTCAGACCACTGAGCTGTTTTCTGTGTTAAGTCCTCAGACTCTAATACCTGTACAACGTCCATGTACTCTTCCATAGCGGAATCCATATGGAACACGCCGTCAGAAGTTACCCAAGGCTCTGTCTTGTTGGACATGAATGTGTTTACAACGTCGCCGTTAGAAGAAAGGATTCTTGTAGCGTCGCCGGATTTTTCCTTAATCTCTCTTGCTGTATCAAGGAATTTATCCCATGTGTCAATCTTAGCCTGCATTTCTTCAGGGCTTGTTACGCCAAGGATGCTCTCTGCAAGGTCAGTTCTGTATGTGAATGCACCGGGGCAAGCCTGCCAGGAAAGACCTTTTACGGAATTATTTCTCTGGTCTGTAGCGATTGTGATTGTGTAAGGATACATTTCAGCCATATCAGCGTCCGTGATGCCGCAGTCTGTTACAGGGATTGTAAAATCGCTGTTTGTGTACTTCATGATATAACCAGCCTCGAAAGCAATCATATCAGGATAGTCTTCTGCGTCGGGCGTCTGTAATAACTGGTCGATTTTCTCCTGGTAAACAGCAGAGTCACCAACGTTTACATACTCAACTCTGTCTTTGATTTCAGGATATACATTGAATACATACTCAAGTCTCTCCTGTAACTCTGTATTCCAGGAGTAGATATAGAATTTATCTCCTGAAGCAGCAGCGTCACCGGATGATGCTGCCGTGTCCGCTGCCGGAGCAGCCGTAGATGTGTCTGTTGTTGATGCTGCGGAATTATCTGCTGCCGCATCATTAGAAGCATTGTTTGATGCCCCCCCCTCTGAGCCACAGCCTACAAGCAAGCTTGCTACCATAGCTGTAGAAAGAAGCGCACTGAGTAACTTTTTCTTCATTTGGAATTTTCCTCCCTTTTAAAAATTTTTTCGCATTTATTATAATTATCAGTTTCCTGATATAAATGCCTCATGTGATTATGATGAGACCAGGTCTTTTACCGACCTGCCCGGGAAAACTTCCCCCTCTACGATGATTTGTTCTGCAATCGTTGACTTCGGATGCTCTATCAGACTTACCAGTTTCTCCGCCGCTTTCTGTCCCAGCGCTTTCGTGTCCTGTCTGACCGTTGTCAGCGCGGGTTCAATGTGCCTGGCAATTCTGATGCCATCATAACCCGCTACGGAGATATCGTCCGGAATCCGAAGCCCTCTTTCATTGATAGCGTTGATTCCCCCGAAACAGGCAAAATCGTCAGGATAAAGAATGCAGGTCGGTCTGTCCTTTAAATCAAGCAGCCGTTTGGTGCCGGCATACGCCGCCCGCGTATCACGATATGACGCTTCTATTATGTATTCGTCCGGAATATCTAACCCCAGCTCCGACGCCGTCTTATAAAAAGAGGCCAGGCGGCTTTTCGCTACCGAAGATTCCTTACCGTGGATATAAGCTATTTTGCGGTGTCCTTTTCCATATATATAATGAAGTAAGTCACGCATGCCTTTTACATTATCCGACATAACCGCAGAAACATTGTGAAACAAGTGGTCTATTGTGACAACCGGAATATCGCTTTGGACTAATTCCAGCACTTCTGGCGAGAGGAAATCGGTACAGGCAATTACCACGCCGTCAAATCCCCTGTATTTGCTGTGTTCTAAATATGACATCTTATTCGGTCTCGTCTTACAGGCATTGATAAAGGTAATGTCATATCCTTTGGCTTCCGCCGTAATCTTAAAACTGTCCAGCACATAGGCAAAATAGTCATGCGTCAATCCGCTCTGGTCGTCATCCGCAAAAAGCACGCCAATGTTGTAGCTTCTGTGCGTCTTTAACGCCTTGGCCGCGGAATTTGGAAAATACCCCATATCTTTCGCTGTCTGTTTAATGCGCGCTTTCGTCTCTTCGCCAATATCGCTATGGTTGTTCAGCGCCTTGCTTACGGTTGCCACCGATACCCCGCATATCACGGAAATATCTTTCATCGATACCATACTGTCGCTCTCCTCGTATATAAGCCTGCTTAGGTCCCGCTATACGGCTCGAGAGGAACCAGCTTAAATCACTTAATCGTTTTCGTAGTTTCAGTCTATATCATTTTTGATAATTTTGCAATATATATTTTCATTTTTTTGTTCATTTCTTATATTTTTGTGTAATTTTCACATTTTATACAGTCTGTTTTAAGTGGTTTTGCACAGTTTCTTAATAGCTTGTTTACACTTTGTTCTTATTTTGAAGTAAACGTTTTCGTATTTCGCTTTTTCAACAGTATTTTCCCACCTTTACAATCTATTATATTTTTATTGCAATTTCCATATTTTTTCTGTATAATTTTAGTATCGCTTAATCACTTATCAAACAGCTTATCTGCTTAATCGTTTTCTATGTTTTCATTCACCTATACATATAAAAGGAGAACACAATATGAAATTTGGATTTTTTGATGATGCCAACCGTGAGTATGTCATCACCACCCCCAAAACCCCGCTTCCCTGGATTAACTATCTGGGATGCAATGAATTTTTCACACTGATTTCCAACACCTGCGGCGGTTATACGTTCTATAAGGACGCGAAGCTGCTGCGCCTGACCCGTTACCGTTATAACGACGTACCAAACGATATCAACGGCAAATACTTCTATATTAAAGACGGAAACACTGTCTGGAACCCGGGATGGAAACCGACCCAGACCGAATTGGACAGCTATGAATGCCGCCATGGCATCGGCTACAGCCGTTTTACCGGCTCCAAAAACAATCTGGAAGCTTGTGTGCTGACTTTTGTGCCGATGGATGATAACTGCGAAATCAGTCAGGTAAAACTGACAAACAAGGGTTCATCCGCCAAGGAAGTTTCTTTATTTTCCTATGTGGAATGGTGTCTGTGGAATGCGGACGACGATTCCAGAAACTTCCAGAGGAACTTAAGCACCGGCGAAGTGGAGGTTATCGGTTCCACGATTTATCATAAAACAGAGTACAGAGAACGCCGCAACCACTATGCCGTTTATTCTGTCAACGCGCCTGTGGACGGCTTTGACACAAGCCGCGACGCTTTCCTTGGCGCATACCGCAGCGCCGCCAACCCGGAAGCTGTGGAAAACGGAAAATGCACAAACTCGATAGCAAGCGGCTGGTCTCCCATTGCTTCGCACCAGATTAAGGTCACGCTTGCGCCCGGCGAAACAAAATCCTTTGTCTTCGTACTTGGCTACATAGAAAATCCGGAAGAGGACAAGTGGGAGTCTCCCGGCATTATCAACAAGAAACCGGCTGATGCCATGCTTGCAAAATATCAGTCCGACGCGGACGTCGATAAGGCATTTGCCGCGTTAAACGATTACTGGAAAGCGCTTCTTTCCAAGTACAGCATCAAGTCTGCCAACGATAAAGTAGACCGTATGGTAAATATCTGGAACCAGTACCAGTGTATGGTAACATTCAATATGTCGCGTTCCGCTTCCTATTATGAATCAGGTATCGGCCGCGGCATGGGCTTTAGAGATTCCTGCCAGGATTTACTTGGTTTTGTCCACCTGATTCCGGACAGGGCAAGACAGAGAATTATCGATATCGCTTCCACGCAGTTTGAGGACGGCAGCGCATACCATCAGTACCAGCCTCTTACAAAAAAAGGCAACTCCGATATCGGCAGCGGCTTTAACGACGACCCGCTGTGGCTGATTGCCGGAACTTCCGCCTATGTGCGTGAAAGCGGCGACACTTCCATCTTAACAGAGAATGTACCTTTTGATAACGATATGTCGGTGGCGGCGCCGTTGATGAATCACTTAAAACGTTCTTTTGATTATATCGTCAACCATAAAGGACCTCACGAGCTGCCGCTTATCGGGCGTGCCGACTGGAATGACTGTCTGAACTTAAACTGCTTTTCCGAGCATCCCGGGGAATCTTTCCAAACGTTCGGCCCCTCGGAGGGACCTGTGGCGGAGTCCGTATTCATTGCCGGTATGTTCGTCAAATACGGCGAGGAATACGCACAGTTATGCGAACTTATGAACGACCGGGCGGAAGCTGACAGGGCAAGAGCCGAAGTGAAGAAGATGTACAACGCTATCTTAAAGGACGGCTGGGACGGCGACTGGTTTGTCCGCGCTTATGACGCCTACAGCCATAAAGTCGGTTCCAAGGAATGCGATGAGGGTCAGATTTACATCGAGCCGCAGGGCTTCTGTGTTCTGGCGGGCGTCGGCGTAGAGGAAGGTCATGCAAAAAAAGCGCTGGATTCCGTAAAAGAGAAACTGGATACCAAATACGGCGTTATGATATTGCAGCCTGCCTACACCAAATACCACTTAGAGCTTGGCGAAGTAACATCCTATCCGCCGGGATATAAAGAAAACGCCGGAATCTTCTGTCATAACAACCCCTGGGTTTCCATTGCGGAAACGGTTATCGGACGCGGCGAGCGCGCTTTTGAAATCTATCAAAAGACCTGCCCTGCCTATGTGGAAGAAATCAGCGAAATCCACAGAACGGAACCTTATGTATATTCCCAGATGATTGCAGGCGCGGACGCCAAGTTCCACGGCGAGGCGAAAAACAGTTGGCTGACCGGTACGGCTGCATGGACTTTCGTTAATATCTCTCAATATATCCTCGGCGTATATCCTACGCACACAGGGTTAAGCATTAATCCGTGCGTACCGAAAAACTTCGGAGATTTTGAGATTACCAGAAAATTCCGTGAGGGAACCTACCATATTAAAGTCGTAAATCCCGATAATGTGGAAAAGGGAATTAAGTCAATTACGGTAGACGGTCAGTCCGTAGAGGGCTGCATTATCCCTTACACCGCGGGAAAAGAGACCTATGAAGTTACCGTTACCATGGGAAACCTGAAAAAATAAATTTTTTCAGCTGCAAGTTTACTTCGTAAACTCGCGGGCTGTGAACGATACCGGGTTTTGATGAAAAATCAGAACCCGGTATTTTTATGGAATGAAATCAGAAAATCAGAAATTGCTGCAATCACGACAGGCAAATCACGTAGGAATAAAAAAACGGTTGCATTTCGGGGAAAAATGTGGCATAGTAGAGATAATCAACTATGACATTGGGTTAGAGTTTTGAAAAGGAGTCGTCAAATGAGCGAATATTTATCTATCGGAAAAGTTTCCAAATTAAAGAACGTCAGCATCAAATCGCTACGCTATTATGATAAAATCGGCATCTTAAAACCCGCTTTTGTCAACACGGAAACCAACTACCGCTATTATACCGAGGAACAGCTCTATCTTTTGGATGCGATTACGCTTTGCATTAAACTGGGGATTCCATTAAAAGACTTGAACCGTTATGTGGAGCATGACGCCATCAATCTGCAGAAGCTTCTCTATGACGGCAAGATTCTGGCGGAAGAAAAAATCATGGATATTCATCAGTGCCTCGAATCATTACAGGAGACCTTACAGAAGCTTTCCACCTCCGTCAGCGGCATGGCAAAGATTCCGAGCAGCAAAACCGGTCTTCTTTTACCGGACGGCTTCTATCAAAACAGCCTTGGCGAGCGCACCGTGCTGACGGTTCCGCTGGAGGAAATGGATACGCCGAAATATTACGGGCAGTATATTCTGAAACTTTTCGTCACGGCACAGCAGATGGGGGTAAGCGCCTCCTATCCCTCCGGCGTCCTGCATGAATATCAGGACGGTAAATTGACAAAATATATGTTTTTAACCGTAAATGCAAATACGGACGGCAATGGGCTTGCAACAGAAGCGGAGATACCTCTGGATAAAAATGCACTCCGCGTACTCCCCGCCGGAGAGTACATTTGCCGCAAAATCTCTGTCCATATGGCAGGGTCTGTACTGGAAGAAATGAAAGAAGTTTTAAAGGGCGATTCGTTCTGTATTATTGAAACCGACACCTCATCCGCCCAGAATAAGAAAAACGGCTATCCATTCGAGTTACAGTATCTGCAATCAAAAAATCTTTGATTTTTTGCAACGAAAGAAGCGGAGATTCTTTTGCAGTGAAAAAAGTTTTGCTTTTTTCACTTATTCAAAAGGCCTGATTCGATATGTCACGCCCAGTTTATTGCATATTTCCCTGCACTGCGCTTCTTCCTCTTCGGTAATCGTTGTCGCAACGGTGGAAAGAATGACGTTCGGCACATACTTACTCACATTACCGGCAAACCGCAGCATGGCTTCATGTGATTCTATTCCGAATTTACTGCGCGTCAGTTTTAAATATTCCTCTTTATCCGGCGTATTTAAGCTAATCGAAATCGTATCAATCAAATCCTTATACATAGGCGCCGTATCTTTTTCATAAATCAAATCGGAAAGTCCGTTTGTGTTAAGGCGGGTCGGTATCCGGAATTTCTCTTTCGCATATGCCGCCACCTTCAACAAATCCTCCAAGCGTTCGGTTGGCTCCCCAAAACCACAGAATACCAGTTCCTTATATTTTTTCATATCGAACTTATCAAACTCTGCAATCACCTCTTCCACACTCGGCTCCCTCTCCAGCCACAGACTCCCGGAGTGATTCATTTCATCCCTTGTCTGCCGCAGACAGAATGTACAAGCACACGGGCAGCGGTTTGTCATATTCACATATAAATTTTCATGCACCTCATATAAAATTACCATCTTTGCCACCACATTCCTTTCTTTATTTCCATTTAATCTCTTTTTAAGCGGTACAAAATCTCTTCAAAACACACGCCGTCCGTTTTCGGAATATCCAGTTCTATTGATTTTAAAATACATTTTTTGACAAAACCGGAAGCTTTCCTGACCGATTTTTCAAAAGCGACGCCGTTCACGGCATCCGCGGCAATCACGGAAGCGAACACATCTCCCGTGCCGGAACGCTCCGTTCCTACCTTGTGCGTGCGTATCCATTTGGATTCTTTTCCTTTTTCATAAATATAGTTGGCAATAAATTCACCCTGTCTGATTCCGGTAATCACGACTTTCTCCGGTCCCTGCTCGGAAAGCATCTGCGCCATCCGGTAGAGTTCTTTCTTTTTCCAGCCGCTTTCTTTGTACGGCGTATCGGTCAGTTTACAGCACTCCGTCAGATTCGGCGTCGTGATATCGGCGAAGGCAATCAGTTTTTTCATCTCCTGGCACAGCTCCTCCGTATAAGTGGAATATAATTTTCCGTAATCCCCCATAACAGGGTCTATGATAATCTGCGTATTTTCTTTTGAAAATTCATGGATAAACTCCCTGACAATCTGAATCTGCCTGGCCGAACCTAAAAATCCCGTCGCAATTCCCTCAAAAGAGAGTCCAAGTTTCTTCCAATTAGAAATATATTCCGTCATCTTATCCGTATAATCGTCAAAGAAAAAATGCGGATAGCCCGTATGATTGGAAAAAATGGAGGTCGGCACCAGACAGCACTGGACTCCCAGATAGGAAATAATAGGTAAAGACACTGCTATCGAGCATCTTCCAAAACCTGATATATCGTTAATTACCGCAAGTTTTTTCTGCATAATGCTGACTCCTGACTGCTTTATCGCTCCTAAAAATATTCCTTTCATACTTTAGCACGAAATATGCCGAACTGCAACCGGATATGTCTTTTGCCTCATTTTAGTGATAAAATTTTGGGTTTAGTGTTTTTTTCTTGCCATTTTCTTTTATTTCTATTATACTAGAAGTACTATATTGGCGTAGCATTTGCCCTATATCGCTGCGTCAGAACCTATTACTACAAATCTTACACTACGGGAGAAATTAACTATGAAGAAAAAGCCCAGCATTATTGTTATTCTATTATTGCTTTGTCTGTTACCTGCCATCCTTTCCATTGTTGTCAATGTCATTTCCTCGGCGGATTATATGAAGTCCACTACGGAAACGGAAATCGAGGGAACGCTGCAGGCTACAGGCTATACGCTGCTTGAGACTTTTAACTCCATGGATGAGGGTTCCTACTGGCTTTCCGGTAATCTTCTCTATAAAGGCGGCGTCAATCTCAATGACCGCATCAGCGTCATAGATTTTATCAAAGAAAAGACCAATATCGAGTGTACGCTGTTTTATGGCGATACCCGTTATTTAACAACAGTTTTACAGGAGAATGGAACGCGTATGCTGATGACGCAGTGTTCCGATACCGTAAAGGAAATCGTTTTAAATCAGGGAAATACATATTTCGCTAAAAATATTGAAATCGGCGGCAGCGACTATTACGGTTATTATATTCCGATTGAACAGGACGGCGGCGTTGTCGGTATGATTTTCACCGGTAAACCGAGTTCGGAGCTGACAAGCGCTATGAACAGCTACATGTCCTATGTGATACTTATCAGCATTGTTTTACTGATTGTCATTATCATAGTCGCATTCATTGTCGGCAGAATTGTGGCGAAACGCATCCAGCTTCTGCGTGATGAAACTGTAATGCTTTCAGAGGGTAAACTGGACTTCCAGGTACAAAATGATAATAAAATCCGAGAGTTATATGAGGTGGCCGATGCCGCGGAAAAACTTCGCACACAGTTAGTGGACGTCGTACAGATGATTTTAAGCTGTGCCGGTACGGTCGATACCTCCGTTGTCCATGTAGATGATTCTCTCAGCAACTGCGCACAAGCCGTTAAGGATTTAAGCACTACGATGGAAGAACTGGCATACGGCGCGCAGAGTATGGCAAGTTCCGTTGAGAAACAGGCGTTTGATATGAGCGAAATTTCCAATAACATTACGGAAATCGCCGAAAGTTCCCACGCGACGAAAGAAGTTACCGGAAATGTATCTAACGTTAGCAATACTGCCAAATCCAATCTGGATGAGCTGTTAAAAGCCAATACCTATACTACGGAAAGCGCGGAGAACGTTATTACCAGTATCACAAGCGTCAGCGACGCCGTACAGCAGATTACTACGGCGGCACAGATGATTATGGATATTTCCGACCAGACCAACCTCTTATCCTTAAATGCGAGCATTGAGGCGGCCAGAGCTGGAGAAGCCGGAAGAGGATTCGCCGTGGTTGCAGGTGAAATTCAGAAACTGGCGGAGCAGTCCAACTCATCCGCACAGCAGATTCAGTCCATTATCGAAGAAATTACGATAAAGACAGAAGAATGTACCAAAATTGCAGGTCAGATTCAGGATGCTGTCGGCAAAGAGGCTGATGCGCTAAGAAGCGTAAACCGCAGCTTTGACGATGTAGAGAATAATATCTCCGAGGCGGCAGGCGCGGTCAACAAGATTACGGAAATCGTTACCGTTGTAGACCAAAGCAAAGTCAGCGTTGTGGATTCTATCAGCGATTTGTCCGGTATTTCCGAAGAAAATGCCGCTTCCGCTGAAGAAGCTAACGCTTCTACGGAAGAGCTTCGTGCAAACATAGAAGAAGTTGCAGGACAGGCTAATGAATTAAAATCTGTTATTGAGCAGTTGAATAACAGTGTGGCGTTCTTCCAATTATAATACCATATATAAGCGCAGGCCTGCGGGCAGCGTTCTAAAAGGAGGATGTGAAAGCATTCTCCTTTTGTGTGTTTGATGCTGTGTACGGGGGAACATATACAATCCAACACGGGTCCGCTTCCGCTACAGTTCACCCGTAGCGGTGCATAACATGCGAAAGTACCGCATGTAAACACCGACGGTCTCACAGTACCCGCTTATGGATTGTATATGTTCCCCCATTTCCAACAATTATCAAAAATGGCAAGATTTTCAGGGTAACTGCAACACCTATTGAAATGCCGAAAAGCAACACCTT
>JAMPCN010000005.1 GCA_023666125.1 Bacillus sp. (in: firmicutes)
CAGTTAAGCGCCGAAGAGCAGATTCTTAAGCGCTGCCGCGACCGCGAAGAATATTATCTGGATTTACGCGCGTATGAGAGAGAAGTTGCGGAGAGTAAGAAGATTATCGAAGAAGATAAGAAGATGTTTGCGGAAAGGGCGAAGCTTATTGCAGAAGATAAAAAGATTATTGCCGAAAAAGACGCAAAACTTGCCGAAAATGAAAAAACTATTAATGCGCTTCTCGATGAAATAGAAATGCTGAAATCAAATACCGGGAAATAAGGCTGCGGAACAGGGAGCCGCCGCACTAATGACTTAGTGCGGCAGCCCCTTTCACAATGAACTCTTATGATATATTCCGCATACTTACTTAACCAAAATATGCTTCGGAATAACTCATTAGCCAAGTAATGACAACGCAAGCTGATTGGATTGATTTGCCTGTGATAACATGGAAGTGCCTGCCTGCTGTAAGATATTGTTGTTAGCATATTTAACCATCTCTGTTGCAATATCCGTATCGCGAATCTGTGCTTCTGCGCTTGTCGTGTTCTCAACAACGTTATCCAGATTGTTAATGGTATGCTCCAGTCTGTTCTGTACTGCGCCGAGAGCGGAACGCTGTGTGGAAACTTTGGCAATCGCCGCCGCAATCGTATCAATCGCCGCGTCTGCGTTTGTGCTGTCGTCGCCGTCTACCTTTAACTCGCCGTCTCCATCCAGCAAGCCAAGACCTGCCGCACTCATGGATTCAATTTCCACGCTGATTTTGTTATCATAGTCAGAATCCGCTCCTACATGCAGTTTAAACTCCAATGCTTCCGGTGCGTAAGTAGGGTCGTATGCCTCAACTGTAGATTCCATATCCCCTGTAGTCGCATTTTTCGTCGTTTTGATTGTTGCATTGAGCGTTTCGCCTACTTTATGGTCTTTCAAATCTCCCGCTGTTGCTCCGCCATCAGCAATGGTAACCCCTTTCTGTGTTTCCGCCGCATCAACGACATTAAGGCTTTTGGAAATGACAATATTTCCTGACGCATCAGCCTTATCACAGTTGACATTAAGACCCATAGTCTTTAAATCGCTGGCGGAATAAGAGCCGTTTCCGCCAATCGTCCACACTTCTGCATTAGCAGCCTTTGCAACCGTAACCGTACCGTCTGTCGATTCATTCAATGCCGTCAGCAAATCGCCGCTCATATTCTTCGGGTCTACGCTTGCCGTTCCCTTAGTCGGAGCGGTTGTTATTTTAGCGGATACTTCTCCTAATTTCAGGGTTCCAGCCTTTAACTCCGTACCCTTAGCCGCGCTGACAGTAAGCGCGGTAACATCTGCAACCGGAGTTGCATTAATATCCGCCGCTGCTTTTCCTTTCGCATTTCCCTCTAACAGATAAGTTTCATTGAACTTCGTCGTTGTAGAAACGCGGTCGATTTCTGTAACCAACTGGTCAATCTCATCCTGAATCGCTTTACGGTCGGACTCGGAATTGGTTCCGTTAGCCGCTTTTACTGCAAGTTCGTTCATTCTCTGTAACATATCATGAACTTCTGTCAGCGCGCCTTCTGCCGTCTGTACTGCGCTGATACCATCCTGCGCGTTAGCGGAAGCCTGTGTAAGACCGCGAATCTGCTTTCTCATTTTCTCGGAAATGGCAAGACCTGCCGCATCGTCCGCCGCACGGTTAATCTTATAACCGGACGATAACTTCTCTGTGGACTTTGCCTGTACCTTGGTTGTCAGACCAAGCATTCTGTTTGCATTCATTGCTGTGATGTTGTGTTGTACTACCATAACTTTTTCCTCCTTGATTTTCCTGCCGCAAATCCGTTTGCGGCGAATTTGTTTTTGTTTTATTGAATAATCCCGAAACCCCCAGGATAGTTCCGGGTTATTACCTTAAATAAGCGGCTTACTGTTCCTCTTTTTCTACTTTACCTTTCTTCTTTGCGGAGTCGTTCATTACAATTTTCTTTTTCCGGTATTTCTGCGCCAACTCCGGTTCCGCATGATAATGAGGAAGTTTTTTCTTTTCCTCCGGGTCATCTATGGCATTTTCAATGACCTTACTGCGGACAACATTCACTTCATCTGGTAACTCCAGCATAATGCGCGTATGGTTCCTGCTGCCGCCGAGGAAAATAATTTTAATATTCTCGCCAATCTGTAAATACTCTTCCGTGTTCACTGTCAGTCTTAACATTTTTTAACCTCCCTGCTCTTTTTTCAAAGATGCCTCCCTGCCATGCAACAATTTATATTAAATGTTGCATAGAATCTATTGTATAATAACCGTGGACAAAACAAACGAATGTAAAGGAGAGACAACATGAGTACAACCTATCCGATTAAAGACCAGCAGGCATTGGAAGATTTCAAGAACTACTACGCATCTGTAAAAATCAATTTCAGAAATTATGCTTTAATTATTACAGGATTAAATACCGCCGCAAGAATCAGCGACTTATTACAACTGCAATGGAAAGATGTTTATATGAAAGAAGAACAGACATTCAGAAAACACATTTTTATGAGAGAACAAAAAACCGGCAAAGAGCGGGCGGTTGCCATCAATCCTATCGTCAGGGAAACATTGTATACTCTTCTCAAAAACTGCACCGCTTTTAATAATGAAGATTATCTTTTCCCCAGCGCCAAAAATAAATCGCATCCCATCAGCCGCTATCAGGCGTACCGCATTATCAGGGAAGCCGCCGAAAATACCGGGCTGCAGGAACACATCAGCTGCCATTCCCTCCGTAAAACTTTCGGCTACCATGCCTGGAAGCAGGGCGCATCTCCTGCCGTACTAATGGATATTTATAACCATTCTTCGTATACAATTACTAAAAGATATCTCTGCATCGAACAGGATGACAGAGATAAAGTGTATATGAATATCAAGCTTTAAACGTCCAAACAAAAATTTTTGAAAAATTTTAAAACAGCTATAAAGTTTTTAAAAACCACTCCGATATATAGAGTGTAGACAAAAAAACGCAACATTTAATATAAAATGTTGCGTTTTATTTTGTATCATTTTGGCTTTTCTATACCTGTTATTTCTTTTACCGGCGTTTTCACCGGCTGCTCCTGTCATTTGCCGGATAATCCGCCATCTTCCTTTACCGTACCGCTCCCATGACATGATGCAACTTTGATGCAAAAATGATGTTCTTTTGATGCAAAAATGATGCTTTTTTGATGCAACTTTGATACAGCTATGATGCTTTTCTATTATACCATAAAAACAGGCATTATCAAGATAAAAGAAAGGTGTGAAATGAAAATGAAAAAACGAAAAATGCTTCAAAAACTGATATGTTTTTCTCTTAGCATTCTGCTTTGCGTAAGCCATACGACGATTGTTTACGCTAATGAAGCCGAAGAGGAACAAAAAGACAAAACATATGCCCCCTATTTTTATGTGGAAAGTGAAGAAGTCGGCGTAGACTGCTTCCCACTAAAGGAAACAAACGTTACTGCTATTATAGAGGGCGTTATTGCAGACATCTATGTCATACAAACCTATACAAACAACGGAACAAAGCCAATCAATGCAAGTTATATCTTTCCGGCATCTACCAAAGTCACCGTTCATGGTATGCAGATGCAGATTGGCAATCAGCGCGTAACTGCAACGATTAAGGAAAAAGAAGAAGCCGCTCAGGAATTTGAAACCGCTAAAAACGAAGGCAAAAGCGCGTCTATGCTTTCACAGGAAAGAAGCAATGTCTTTAGTATGGATGTTGCCAATATTATGCCCGGTGATGAAGTAAAAATTGAACTGCATTACACGGAACTTATCATGCCCACGAACGGAACCTATCAGTTTGTCTTTCCGACCGTTGCCGGTCCGCGTTACGTGGGTCCTGTCATTGATGATAGCGGAAACCGGGAGGAATGGACAGGCGCTTCCTATTTGACCGAGGGCGATACCCCGTCCGGCAAATACAATATCAGCGTTCTGCTTTCCACGGGCGTTCCTATCGCTTCGCTTACCAGCAGTTCCCATGATATCAAAATCAGCCAGGATGAAAACGGCGCTTCCATCATTAAACTTGCCAATCCGGACGACTATGCCGGAAACCGTGATTTCATTCTGGATTATAAGCTTATCGGAGAAGAAATCAGTATGGGATTAACGCTTGATACAAGTGACAACGAAAACTTTTTTATGCTGATGTTACAGCCGCCGGAACGTTGTGAACCGGAAGAGATACCGCCGCGGGAATATATTTTCGTACTGGACGTATCGGGTTCCATGTCAGGTTTTCCATTGGAGACTGCCAAGGAATTAGTAAGCGGCCTTGTCTCCAATCTTCGGGAAACGGATACTTTTAACCTTGTCCTGTTTTCCGGTGCTTCCTATCAGATGGCAGAGCGTTCCCTTCCTGCCACACAGGAAAATATGGAAAAGGCGCTTAAGCTTATCCAAGAGCAGAAAGGAGCCGGAGGCACGGAACTTGCCGCCGCGCTGGAAGATACTTTGCAGATTCCCGCCGATAAAAATTATGCCCGTAATATCGTCATTGTCACAGACGGCTATATCAGCGGCGAATCCGAGATTTTTGAACTTATTCATGACAATTTAAGCCGGGCCGACTTTTTCGCTTTCGGTATCGGCACTGCGGTCAACCGCTACCTGATAGAAGGTATTGCCTCAATCGGACAGGGAGAACCTTTCATTGTCACTGAAAAAGAACAGGCATCCGCCGCTGCCGCACAGTTTCGCGCTTACATAGAATCACCTGTCTTAACGGATATTCAGGTATCATTCGAGGGATTCGACGCTTATGATGTGGAACCCTCCATCCTGCCTACGCTCTATGCGCAAAAGCCCATTCTCTTATTGGGAAAATGGCGGGGAGAGGTCTCCGGTACGATTCATATTACCGGAAAAACCGGAAACGGTGAATATGCAAAAGATATCTCCGTTGCCGATTCCATAGCCGGAGAGGAGGATGCACTCGGCTATTTATGGGCGCGCAAACGCGTAGAACGTTTAACGGACTATGGAAGGACCACCGATAATCCCGACGTAAAAGAAGAGGTGACACAGATTGGACTGGATTATCATATGATAACTCCTTATACCTCCTTTATTGCCGTACTGGATGTTGTCAGGAATCCCGATGGTAACGGCACAGACGTCAACCAGCCTCTGCCACTGCCGCTTGAAGTGTCCAACCTGGCAGTCGGCTACCGTATCGGTTCGGAACCCGGCGATGTCATTTTCCTCATAGTGCCGACAGCGCTGCTTATGATAACGGTCTTTCACAGAAAATGTAAAAGCAAGAAAGGAACAGCCATATGAGAACTTTCCGTTTCAAAACCATACAAAAATATATACCGCTTTATCTGCCTGTCATAGCGATTAGCGTATGGATGAGATACCTTTGCCGTATCGATGACAGCGATATGCTTACCTGGATACTGACACCCACCGCAAGGTGGGTCAGTATCTTAAGCGGTATTTCTTTTGAATATATTGCGCATTCAGGTTATGTAAACCATTTTCAGCAATTCCTGATTGCGCCCGCCTGCTCCGGCATCCGCTTCATGCTGCTTACATTCCTGATGCTCGTATTTTCTTTTTTAAAGCCTGATGATGTCCTGATGAAAGAATCTTCTGCATACAAAAGATATCTCTGGCTCGGATACAGTCTTTTCCTGTCCTATTTCTTCACTATTTTTGTCAACGGCATCCGCATCAGCGCCTCCATCTATCTGCCCGCTGTTTTTGAAAATAACGGACTCTTAAACGGATGGCTCACACCCGACAGACTGCATACCCTGATTGGCAGCGTTATTTATTTTTCATCCCTGTATTTTATCTATCCGGCGGCCGGTTTTATCTGCCGCCACATATTGCTGCGGGCAGACAAAAAGAACCAAAACATATCTTCACAATGTTCTGATTCTTTTCTTTCACGCTCCATGATTCCCGTATTCTGGTACCTTCTGATTGTTCTTGCCGTTCCTTTTCTGGGCAGGCTCTGTCGAAATGAATGGGCGGGATTCGGAGGATATGCAGCGCTCGTTCTCTGTGTCTGCCTTAGCATTGTTTTATTACGATATCTGATACAAGCATTTCATCAACACATTTCGTAATGCTTGATTACGGGAAATTCAGGTTAAAACTGTATCGGTTCCACATCAGCGTCGATTGGCTTCATTTCATACTCCGGGAGTTTGTCCAGCAAATCATTCAGGCAGACTCCCGTACTATATACAACGTCATGCGCCAGCATCACAATCCGTTTTCTTCCAAGCGTCGTTTCCACGCCGTTAGCGACCAGATTCTCCGGCACTGCATTTTCCACGGCATCCCCCAGGCTTGCATTCCAGTCAAAGTAAACATATCCCTGCTTTGTCATTTCCTCAATGATACTTTCACTCACCTTTTCGTTATAGGCATTGATGCTGCCTCCCGGGAAGCGTACCAGTTTCGTATCAACGCCGGTTACTTCATATATGATTTGGTGTGCCGCTTCCAAATCCTGCATGAAGCTGTCCACATCCGCATAAATATTTTTATAATCGTGCGTATCGCTGTGGATGCCTATCGTATGTCCTTCCTCCACGATACGTTTTGCCATTTCCGGATACCGGCGCACATTTTCCCCGACAAGAAAAAATGTCGCCTTAATATTTCTGTCTTTTAAAACATCCAGGACTCTTGCCGTGTTTTCTTCGGAAGGACCGTCATCGAAAGTCAGATACATGGTCTTAGGGTGAAAATAATAGTCGATGCCCTGTACAATCCCTTTGGCAATCTGCTCCTGATATTCCGTCGTCACAAGCTTGTCTCTTTCCTCTTTATTAGAAAGAAATCCCGTCTCGATAAGGCAGGCGGGCATTGTTGTACTGCCTGTCACATGAAAATCGGCATTTCCCCGGATTTCTCTTTCTTCCGCCTGTGTACTGATAGCCGTCTGCTGTTTGATAAGCTGCGCCAGTTTCTTATTATCGCGGCTTGTATCCGTTCCATCATACCATACCTCTATTCCCCTGGCCTCATCTCCATCATCAGAAGCATTCTGATGAATGCTTACATAAATATCCGCCTTTGCCGCATTGGCAAGCTCCACTCTGTCTTCTTTTTTTATATAAGTATCATCCTCTCTCGCCATCATAACCTCATACCCCAAAGATTCCAACTCTGCTTTTACCAATTTGGCAATGGCCAGATTAATCGTCTTTTCTTCTACGCCGTCTCTGGAACATCCCATATCCGCCCCACCGTGTCCGGCGTCTACAAAGATAACCGGCGCCGTTTTTTCCCGTGCCATCATCAAGGCATCTATTTTTTCTTTTAAAATTGTTTTTTCATATTCCAGTTTGACTCCCGCCTCTTCCATCTCCGGCACGGTGTTTGCTTCCGGTGACGCATACACCTCCCCCATCGGAATGCTATGTATTGTCATAACGGCAAAAACAACGAAAAACACCGCCATCACCACAGATAAAATACGCTTTCCGGTTTTTATCCGTCTCTCCTTTTTCTGGTAACGCCTGCAATATATTGTTAAATAGGAATCTCTTCTACTCATTTATGATGCCTCCTTAGTTAAATTCACAAAAAAAGCCCTTGTGTTATCCTGTTAATACAAGAATACACAAGAGCTGCATCATAATTTCATCATTTCTGCATCATAGTTCCATCAAATTTGCATCATTTTTGCATCATTTTTCTATTTGGAAATTTTCAAAAACAATTCGTTAATTCCTTCATAGAATCCTACCGTTACTATCGTCCGGGTATCTCCCATCCCCGGAAATACATATTTCTTAAAATAGGGCGTTGTCTCCAGTAACGGGTTGTCCGATTCATAGGGCTGCGGCGTGCCAAGCTCCATATATTTACTCCATTCCTCCACCACCTTATCCGTATCGATGTCCTCCCATAAAAGCGGCGTTCTGACATAAAACTCATATAATTTACCGTCCTCAGCGCCAATATAGGCGTCCATAAGGCGGTTTTCCTTATTGGCATTTTTCTGGCTGTTGGAAAGGCTCAGTTTCCAGACTGCAATATTATTCCTGGGTTCCAACACATCAATGGCCGAATATAAGGTAGCCTCATAAGACGACGGTACGACTTCCCTTATCTCTTCCGGCAGAATGCCCGCTTCTTTTAGTATCGCTATGGCATTATTGCAGGTTTCATAAATCTGTTCATCGGTAATCTCTTCATCCGACGGGCTTCTGTAATTTGCCACAAAGGCATAGGAACCTTCTTTCTGCTCGTTTTCCGGAATCTCCTGTGTATCCAAGCAGCGGGAAAGAATGTAGAGTTTTTCATTGGCGTTTAGCTTATAGCGGTAACCCTCGCCCGATGCCTCCACCTCTTCTTTATGGATTTCATTTAACAATCCCTTATCCTGATATCTCGCCAGAGCTTCCGGTCCTAAGATGGATAATACCATGGAAAATACCGTCGCAAGGATGAACACCGTTATCTTTATTTTGTACTTCATCCTATTTCCCCGCCTTTCTCTAATACAAAGCTGAAACAGGAACCCTCGCCTGTTCTGCTCTCAATTTCCAGTTCGCTGTGATGGATTTTCAAAATCTCCACACAGAGCGCAAGACCAAGTCCTGCGCCGTTTTTACTTCTTGCCCGGGATTTATCCACCATATAAAATGCCTTGGTAATCTTACGCTGTTCTTCTTCCGGAATGCCGATTCCATAATCTTTGACCGAAAAACGATAGCCGGATTCCACAACTGCGCCGCTTATCTCGATGCGTCCGCCGGATTCCGACGCCTTGCAGGCATTATCAATCAAATTCACAAGAACAGTCTTAATCAAATTGACCTCCGCCAGCATTTCCCCCTGTTCATAGGCAAAGGTAAACGACATATCCCTGCTGCCGCCAAACATATCTTTCAGATAATCAAATATCACGTCGGCAGAAACATTTTGCAGCTGCGCTTCCTCTTTTCCCGCCACAATAATATCCAAAAGCCGAAGCGACATTGCCTCCAGCCTCTTTCCCTCGGTATAGATATAATTGGCGGACATAATGCTTTTTTCTTCGTCCATCTTATGCGAACGAAGCATATCCGCATAGCCGATAATCGCTGTCAGCGGCGTCTTTAATTCATGCGCAAATGCGCCCATAAATTCCTCTTTTGCCTCAATCTCTACTTTTAACTTTTCAATATTTTCTTCCAAAGTTTCCGCCATGCTGTTAAAATCCTGCGTCAGCTCACCCAGCTCATCCTGGCTGATCTGCTTTGCCCGGTAGGCATAATCCCCCGCTGCCATCCGCCTGGTCGCTTTCGTCAAAAGTCGGACAGGCCTTGTCAGGCTGGACGAAATCAAGTGCATAATAACCATACCGACCAGCAGCATGGCCAGCGTTACCTGGCGGTACAGGGAAAATCCCATCGCCCGCTCCGTAAAAACCTCCGAAACGTCTTTCATATTCTCCAGATAAAGAATCCTGTTAAGCGCATTGACGGTCGTGCCGCTATGCACATAATACTTATCCCCTGCCTGAATAATCCGATAGGTTTTCACATTCTCATCGGTCTGCATCAAAAGCGCATCATCCATTTCAAAGCCGTCGCTTGTATACAGCACATTTTTTTCTTCATCCGAAATGCGCAAAAGACGCCCGTCACTCTGCCCGCCTCTTTCCAGATTGGAAGCAATCTCCTCCACCGTATTGTCCGGCAGTACGCTGTATTTGGCCGGTACGCTTAAGGCCGCCGTTTCAAAAGCAAAGCCAAGAATACTCGTTTCGTCCATCGCCTGCCCGACTTCTCTTTCCAGAGACGTCTCAAATACATAATTCACAAAATAGAAGCCGCTGAATCCCAGCGCCAGTGCCATGACAATAACCATCCACAGCAAAATTTTTAACGAAAATTTCATCACGATACCTCTAAACGGTAACCGACTTTATATACGGCTACCAGATTATGCTCCCATCCCAGTTTTTTTCTTAACCGCTGCACATGCAAATCCAGTGTCCGGCTGTCGCCGAAATATTCCTCCTCCCAGACTTTCTCATACAGCGTTTCCCGAAACAGGGCTACATTTTTATTTCTCATAAAAAGCACTAAAAGTCCGAACTCCTTATTCGTCAATTCCACAGGCATTCCCGCCCTTGTCACTCTGCGCGCCTCCACATCCACCGTAACGTCTCCGGCGGTCAATCTCTGCTCCGCCTTATTATAACGGCGAAGCACCGCCTCCACACGCGCCACCAGCTCCACAACGTCAAACGGCTTTACCAGATAATCATCCGCCCCAAGTTTCAGGCCTTTTACCCTGTCTTTCACCTCATGTTTGGCCGTGATAAAAATAACCGGCACACCAAGCGGTCTGATATATTCCATCACATCATAGCCATCCGCACCCGGCAGCATAATGTCTAACAAAATCAAATCGAACTCTTCTTTTTCAATCTTCGCAATGGCCGATATCCCATCCTGTACCGCGCTACAGTGATATCCCGCGGAAGACAGGTTCAAATCTATCAAATCGCAAATCGGTTTTTCATCATCCACAATCAGTATCTTAACCATTTTTATCCTCACATTCCTTTCAGCCAACCCATCCCCAATAGGCACGCGCTTTCTCTATCAGCAATTCCATTGTATCCTCATCACTGCACCGATATGTCTCCTTGATATCCATATCCACCGAGAATCCTCCGGTTCTCTGGTAATAAATGGCATAATCGCTTTCCACGACCAGTTCCCCCGCATCCCCCTCATAGCTGTAACGCGCCAGCACTACGATATCTTTTAGTCCGTCTCCGTCAATATCACGGCAGTTAATGCCCTTAAGCGCATACAGATTATCATAATCCCCCATGGGCTGCAAACTGGAAATAATATCCCCCTGCTCGTTGACAAGATAAATCATAAAAACATCAAAATTCGCAATCCGATACGTTCCCGGCACAACCTGTAACCGCCCCAATTTCCCAAATGTCCTGAAATAACATTGTTCATTGATGATAGCAAGCCCATGGGCAAGCAGTTCTTTTAAAGTAGTTGCCGTATATAAAAATTCCGTCGAATAACCGTCTCTGACAAAAGCCGTAATTACCTCCGCACTCTTATTCATCCCGAAACGGTTGATTTTATCCGAAATCCGATAATCCCTGTAAAATCCCGCCTTTCCATTCTGGAAAAGCACGTCGCCCACCTTATAACTTTTTCCCTCATAAACGCCTTCTACGCCCATGCAGGAAGTAATCAGGATAATATCCATATGGCCGTCCTCGTCCAAGTCACGAAAAGAGACGGCCGCAATATCACAGTCAGGCTGTTTCATCTGCCCCAGCACCCGGCTGTTTGCCGCAAGCTGGTCCGTCTTATAAATGACACTTCCGCCCTCCGTCACAAAAAACAGGGCAAGACGGTGATACTCCCTCTCAAAAGCAGGAATCAGGGAGACTTCTCCATATCCTGTAATTTCTATCGGAAAAATCTGATTTTCCACGATATCAAAACCGTTAGCCTCAATGCCGCTTCTGTCTTCTATCGCTTCCAACCGTGACTGATACTCCTGATATATGGCAAGCACATTTTCCTCCTGCCCGGTCTGCTCTGCCGCCTGTAATGTAAGCGAAAATAGCGGCCAAACAGCAAGACAGGATATCATAAATCCCGAAAACATCATCCATCTGGTTTTTTGGGCATTCTTTATTCTGTTGTCTCTTCTTATGTACTTTAAAAATACCGTCATTTTCAATCAACCGCCTCCAAATAACTGCCGGTTCTTATCGTGCTTTCCCTTAAAATAAACTTAACTGCTCATATCCCTTATTTTCCGGAAATTCATGTAAATAGCCAAACAGTTTTTTCCTATCGCAAACGATATTATGTTCATGGCACTGCGTTTGTAAAAATGCCATCAATTCCCGGTCGTTATCGCTTGTAACTTCATAGGCATAACCGTATTTTTTATGATATTTCTCACGCATGCCCGGGAAATGTTTATCAAGCGCCTTATAAAAGTACTCCCGGTTTCCCTGCCTGAGCGTCAGCCCCATCCCGAAACATAAAATGCCATATACGCCTGCCTGAATACAGTAATCCAGAATGCCTTGCACATTTTCTTTCGTATCATTGATAAAAGGCAGAAGCGGCGACATCCATACCACGGTTGGGATGCCGTTTTCTTTCATAATCTGTAACACCTCATAACGCCTTTTTGTCGTGCAGACATTCGGTTCCAATATCCGGCACAGCTCTTCATCATAAGTTGTCAATGTCATCTGCACCACGCATTTGCTCTTTTTATGAATGCTTCGCAGCAAATCCAAATCCCGTAAAATGAGGTCTGACTTCGTCTGAATGGCAAGCCCATATCCGTATTCTTCTATCAGTTCCAGACACCTTCTTGTCAGTTGTATCTGTTCCTCGCACTGCATATACGGGTCGCACATCGCGCCCGTGCCAATCATGCACCTTTTCCTTTTGGAGCGCAGCGCCTGTTCCAGTAACTTTAGCGCGTTCTGCTTTACCTCGATATCCTCAAACTCATGCGTAAACTGATAACATTCGCTGCGGCTGTCGCAGTAAATACAGCCATGCGTGCATCCCCTGTACAGGTTCATGCCGTTTCCTGACGATAAAATTCCTTTTGCATCTACGAAGTGCATATTGTGTTCCTTTTTTATTGGGCGGAGTGAAAACCACTTCCATCTGTCGTTAATATACGGTAAATTTCCTCACAATCATATGACGGAGCAAGCTTTCTGGCAATTTCATAAATAGATTCCACCACAGATAATTCTTCTTCCAAATCGTCCGCTATCTGGTTCGGCGTTTTTCCCTTTTGCAGTTTCAGGCATATCTGTGTAATCAATTTCATATTACTTCCGCGTTCTATTCCTTTCTCCATGCCTTGTTCCATACCTTTTTCCATGCCTTTTTGTTCTCCGTCGCTCCATATCATTTCACCCAGAACAGTCATACTCAACACCTCCTTAATCTCATCCAATTCCACTTTCTGTAAAAACTTACAGGCAAAGGCATACAATACCGCCTCCATATGCTGCCTGTCCTCTTTGGATAAATGTATATTTTCTTCACCAAGAATTTCCGTTACTGCAAGTATTCTGTCTTTAATACTACTTTTCCCCGCCATAAGCGGCGTCAATAAAAGCGGCGCCAGATTTTCTTTTGTAAGACCCCCGCGCAATGCCTTCGTCCGCAATACCTTTATCAATGCATCTGCATCTTTTTGTTTCATGTGCAACGGAATAATCCGGTAACAATTAATGCCCTCTCTTAATTCACTATGTATTCTGTTTACTTTTCCGGAACATACAACATAAGTTATTACCGGTTTCTTATACACCATTGCCGTATAAGCTTCATAGGTACGAAACCGCCGCAAGTCATCCAAACTGACTTCCACACTTTCAAATTCAAAATGTGCAAGCGTTCCGTCATCCATTTCAAATAAAATGTCCTCCGTCTGCCTTATCGCTTCCAATCGAATCTGTTCTGTCGGCAGCATTCGTACAATTCTTTTATTGATTTTAAAATACGGTAAAAGTTCCTGTCCAAAATACATACTTGCACTTTTCAATGCCTTATCCTCCAACTGTGCCTTGGAATAATGATTCTCCATATCGCCCCTTTCCGCGTATACGGAAACCTATCTATATTATATGATACAAATATACTTTAAGCAATGCACGATTCATTTTATTGTGGTAACATATTCTAAAAATGATATTTAAAAAACGGATATTTTGTCCGAACCGGACAGTAATTCCAGAACTGTTCATTTTAGATTAATTATATTTTTGAAATACAGAAATTTTGCATTTAAATTTAAAATATAGATAGATTTTCCATACTCCATTGCTTAAAGTGTATTCATTGTAACAGAGTATATTTAAAAATGCAATAAATATTTTGTAACGAATCGCCATCCGCTCCGTCTAACTTATGAAAAGGCAAAGGAGGTGAATATGTCCATGGACTTCGACAAGCTGTACCAGACCTATTACATGCAGGTATACTCCTATGTGATGACGCTGGTAAAAAATGCCCACTTAGCCGAAGAAATCACGCAGGAAGTCTTTTTTAAAGCCTTAAAATCCCATAAAACATATGCGCATAAGGCAAGTGAACTGACATGGCTGTGTGCGATTGCCAAAAACAGCTGCATCGACGAGCTGCGAAAACAGCCGCGTTTTCAGGAATTAGATGATGAACTGCCCTCTGACGATAACATACAGCAGGCGGTGGAAGATGAAAATACCACCTTGCAGATTCACCAAATCCTGCACCATATGGAAGAACCGTACAAAGAAGTATTCCAACTGCGCATCTTCGGCGAACTGTCCTTTAAAAATATCGGACAGATATTCGGGAAAACGGAAAGCTGGGCGCGTGTGACATATCACCGCGCCAGAATAAAAATTCAGGAAAGGATGAACAAATATGGAGCATAATATAAACAACTGCGAAATTATACAGGATTTACTCCCTTTATATCAGGACAGCATATGCAGCGATTCCAGCAGACAGATGATAGAGGAACATCTGTCTGCATGCGCGGACTGCACCCTGTTTATGCAAAAACTGCAAAACAGCGAAACGGAGAAACAATTAGTGCAGGAAAAAACAAGCGTATTAACGGCGCATTCCAAAAAAGAGAAAAAAAGAACTTTTACTATCGGTATCTGTACCGCGGCGATTCTCATGATTCCCGTTATTGTCTGCCTGATATGCAACCTTGCTATCGGGCACGGACTGGACTGGTTTTTTATCGTACTGGCTTCTTTACTTGTCACAGCCTCTTTAAGCGTCGTTCCGCTTATCATGGAGGAACATAGAGGATTATGGACTTTAGGCAGCTTCACCGCATCTTTGCTTTTGCTGCTTCTCACTACCTGTATCTATACGCATGGAAACTGGTTTTTCCTTGCATCCATTCCCACGCTGTTCGGGTTGTCTGTCGTATTTATGCCGTATGTTATCCACTGTATTCCATTACCGGAACCGGCGGCGCACCATAAAGGACTGTTGGTAATGCTCTGGGATACGATTTGGCTCTACGGCGTTATTATTGTCTGCGGTTTTCATTCCTCCACAGCGGACTATTGGCGCGTCGCTTTAGAAATAACGAATTTCTGTCTGCTGCTGCCATGGATATTATTTCTCATTATCCGTTATTTCAAAAGCAACGCTTTCATCAAAGCCGGAATCTGTACGCTGTTTGCAGGTATTTTCTGCTCGGTTATCAACTATGTCGTTGCGTTGGTTTTGCGAGACCCATTGAATCATCCGATGAACTGGATACTCTGGAATAACGCCGCGTATGATATCCTTATCACTACGATACCGCTTGGCATTATTTTCCTTATTATCGGATATTGTAAAAAGAAAAGAGATGCGCGGTAAAAACATAATTTTGACAAATACGGGTATATTAAATTCTATACCACGAAAGGAGTACACTACAATGGAAAATCAAGATACTATCTCACTACTCAAAGAATGCGATTCCGGCACAAAAATGGCAGTAACTTCCATTGATGAAGTTCTGGGCAAAGTGCAGGATAACGATATGAAAAGTTTATTGACGGAAAGTAAAATGCACCACGAAAAATTAGGAAACGAAATCCACTCTCTGTTAATTGAACATAACAGCGAGGAAAAAGAGCCAAGTCCTATGGCTAAAAGCATGTCATGGTTAAAAACGAACATGAAAGTCGGTATGAATGAAAACAGTGACGCCGCTGTTGCCGATGTCATCACGGACGGTTGTAATATGGGCGTGAAATCGCTCCATAAATATATGAATCAATATCAGTCCGCAGACAAAACTTCCAAAGATATCTGCAAACGGCTTGTCTCTATTGAGGAAGAATTGTGTAAGGATTTAAAAGATTATCTGTAATTTCCTATATTACAAACAAAGACAGGCGAATGTCGTTTATGACACGCCTGTCTTTGTTTGTTTCAGGTATTCTCCGCCGGGCGCGGGAATGATTTAGTTTTCATACATCACTATCGTTTCTTCCGTACCGTCATTATAATTCCATAAAAACCAGCCGTACTGGTCTTTATATATGCAATAAGTATCATTTAAAATTGTAACAGATTTTCCCTCCGGGAACGGAAGCGGGTCTGACATGCTCAAATCCGTAAGGTTCACCCATCTGTACTCGTTGTTTCTTTTGTTATACCCAAGGTATTTATCGCCCCCATAGTAGCCTCCATATTTAGGCGCATACAGTTCTCCCCACTCAAAAATCTGCTCGCCTGTAATAATGTCATAAATACCATCATCATTTCCCCAATACTTTCCACAAAAAGAAGTACCATTAAGTGCATATATCATATCCTTGCTGACATCCGGAACAGCCTCGCCCGTATCTTCCCATTCGTAAGTATCAATGTTCAGTCGATACCATGAATCTTCTTCCACAAACATTATGTACACTGTTCCGTTGGCGGCAGCCATAATATAACCAGCTGCATGTTGTGGATTCATATCCGCTTTCAATCCATGCTCAACCTCACACTGTGGAATAGATATTTCGGCAATTTTCTCAAGGTCATAGGACAAAAGGAGATAACCGTAGCTGTCGTCAATATAACGGACAAGACATAAAATACCCTTATCAAAATACGCAGCATATGTAATTTCGTAAACAGTGTCATCTTGAAACTTATTCAAAAGCGCACCATCAGCATCATATGTATAGAATAAAGCATCTCTATATTGGTAATAGTCGGTTGACAGGACGTAAAAGATGCCGTCCATGAAGTTAGTACCAGTAAAAGCAGACATGCGATAATATAATTCTTCCCCCTCCAATACCTTTAATTCTTTTGAGGAAATATCATAAGCAGTATAAACAACATCTCCCGAACTATTTGTTAAATTATCCGCTATATAAACAGTTCCATTATAGATAAATGAACTGTTATTGTTATCTACATATTCATAATAAGTATGCTTCGCCCCCTCGCCTACGAAAAAGCCATTCTCATATTCCTCCTGTAAAAGCACAAGAAGCTCCGTTCCGGCATTATTTTGTTCTTCGGCTTCTTCCGGTTCGGGTTCCTCGGCTTCTTCCGGCTCCTCTTGTTCAGGTTCTTGAGTTTCCTCCGGCTCTTCCTGTTCCGGTTGTTCTTCCTGCTCGTTTTCCGTCTGCTGTTCGGCAGCATCAGCTTCACTTTCTAAAGCTGCCGTTTCCTGCGCACCCTGTGTATTGTCCGCGCCGCAGGCGGACAACAGTAACAGGCACATTGCCAATGCCAATACCAGCACATTTGTTTTTTTCTTTCTTTTCATCTTCATGTTTTTTAATTTCCTTTCATCACTTTTTTGTAAGCCGTTTCAAACGACCCGATAGACATAAAGAACCGGAGGAGGCATTGTGGGATGCCCCCCCCGGCTTTTTTTTGTTGTCTTTTGGCATTATACAATTTTTTTCGCGTGAATGCAATAGCGATGCGCTGATAGTTGCTGAAAATAATTAATTTCCCTCAACCCTAAAAATTTTCTTGTCCTTTATGTCATAACCACTGCATTCCATTACCGGAACCGGCGGCGCACCATCATCGGATATTGTAGAAGAAAAAAGATGCGTATTAAAAAACTTTGTATGCTATACCACAGTTTCCGTCCATTCATCCATCATTTCAAAATAACTGAAAAGTTCCGCAGCGATTTTATCGGTATCCGGAGAAACCGGCGTCTGTATCATACAGCCGTGAAGCGGCAGATTGTGCGTGCCGGTTTCTTTATCAAACTTTTCGCCCGTGAGAAAATAAGCGGATCTTCCCCGATGCGTTTCCGGCCGGGATTGTAAATACTGTTTGGCATAAAATATCAAATTCAAGTCCTTACTGCATTCATATTCCACGCTGACATAACACATGCCTTTCGGACAATTCTGTTCCAATGCCTCATACAGATGTTTGCTTACCTGTTCTAACTGTTCCGGGGAAAATTCATCTGTCGTCTCAGCGTCGTTTAACTGTTCCTTTGTATTTTCCCATACATCTACTAAGGTAACAGCATTAATATAACACCATACTTCATCCCCATAGCTGTCTATAAAAGAAAAAGAACGGCTTTTCCCCACATGCAGCGTAACAGGTTTTTCCAATATATGCCGGACAGGCTCTGGTTTGTGTTTTATCGTGATAGGCATTTGCGGCGAATATTTCGGGAGTCTTTCCATTTCATCAAGATGCAGCGTCACAAGCTGTAAGTTCTCCCAATCTTCCTCCCTTAACCATTCAGGAACCGTCCAGCCGGCGCTCATCATATCAAAAAATAACTGTATCAGCCCATAATCTTCAGCAGAATACAAAAGCGGACCACCCTGGCCGCCCTGTGTCTGCAATCTTTCCTCTCCAAGACAGAATTCGCTGCAATGCAGATAACAGCATGTGCTTCCTCCCTGTTCTTTTATGATTCTCCGCATATTACGAACGCCTTTTAAGCTTACCTTTTTCGATTCCATATGCGGCTCGATGATATAAAGTTTGGCTTCGTCAGATAATGTCATACCGACAATATGGTATTTTTTCCCATCACGCTCTATCGTTTTTCCAATAACAAGAATATCATCCCACTTTTCGTGGATATCTTCTAAAAATGAAAATTCCATAATCGCACCTCGTCTTTTAATGTAACAATTATAGCATATAAATATTAAGATTACCAGTTGTCAGTCAAACATATTTTTTATAAATTAGGATACTATCGCTTTACTCAAAGAATGCAATTCCGGCACAAAAATGGCTGTCACTTCTATCGACGAGGTACTGGGCAAAGTGCATGATAGCAGTATGAAAAGTTTATTGACAGAAAGCATGTCATGGTTAAAAACAAATATATGAATCAGTATCAGGATGCAGACAAAACTTCCAAAGGCATCTGTAAACGGCTGGTTTCTATTGAGGAAGAATTGTGTAAGGATTTGAAAGATTATCTGTAATGCCTGTCTGACAAGCCATAGACCAGGGCGGTCAATATCTGTGCCGCCCTTTTAGTGACCTGTCACAATATTCCGCATCCAGACGCCCTTTTTCACCAGAATAAATCCGATAATACACTTTATCCAGTCCGCTATCTGCACCATGGCAAAAATCACAATCACAGGAACCGCCGTAAAACGGCTGAGACCATAGGCAACCGGAACGCTCACGCACCAGACAAAGACACTGTCAAACAAAAAAGTAACTACCGTTCTTCCACCCGAACGCAGAGTAAAATACGCCGCGTGCATAAATGCCGCCTGCGGCATGAAGATTGCCTGTGCAATAATAAACTGTACCGCGACCGCTTTTACGTCATCCGTTGTATTATAAATCTGCGGGAACATAGGCGCAATGCAAATCATCAAAGCCGCCACGCCAATGCAGCAGAAAACGGAAAAAGCAATAATTTTATTGTCCGTATCGCGCGCTTCTTTCATTTTTCCCGCTCCTAAAAGCTGCCCGATAATAATTGCCACCGCGTCTCCCATCGCAATAAATACCACATTAAACACGTTATTGATAGTATTGGCAATATTCAGTCCGGCGATAACACTGAGTCCTCTCACCGAATAACACTGGGTAAGCATCGCCATACCCGACGACCACAATGTTTCATTAATAAGAAGCGGCGCGCCTTTTACAAAAAATTTCCCGGCAAGACGCCCCGGTACTTTCAGGGTCGAATAAACGCCTATCATATAGCGGTTTTTCTCTTTATGCCGATGCGTCCATACAATCACAATCGCCGCCTCTACATACCTGGAAACCACCGTCGCGATTGCCGCACCCGCAACGCCCATAGCCGGAAGCCCGCACTTCCCGTAAATCAGCAGATAATTCAGGCACAGATTGACAAAAACCGCTGCAATGCCTGCTTTCATCGGCACTACCGTTTCTCCGCATTCGCGCAGCGTGCTGACATAAATCTGCACGAACATAAACGCCGGAAGCCCTAAAAACATAACATGCAGATAATTTTTACCATAATGAAGCGCAGCCGCCAGGTCGCCGCCGTCGCTGCTGCCGTTTAGATACATCTGAATCAGGTTTTCTCCCAGACCCCATAACAGCAGAACCGCGCCCGCCGTTAAAATAAGCGCCATCCAGAATTTATAGCGGAAAGTCTGTCTGATACCCTCGTCGTCTTTTTGCCCGAAATACTGCGCCGTAAAAATGCCCGCACCGGCAAGGCCGCCGAAGATACATAGATAATATACCATCAAAAGCTGGTTGACGATGGCGACGCCGGACATCTGCTCCGTGCCAATCTGCCCTACCATGATATTATCCAGAAGCCCTACAAAATTCGTAATGCCGTTCTGAATCATAATCGGAACCGCCACCGCAAGCACCATTTTATAAAACGCCTTATCGCCTATGAATTTTTCTCTGATTTTCCCAAACATATTCGTTACCGTACCTTTTTTACACTGTCCTCTATAGCAAAACGCCGTTCCTTTAAACGTGCCTTTTCATTATACCGTAAGCATAAAGAAATGCAAGCAAAACTTTTCATCCTAATCCCCGTTTCTGAGCGACTTGTCGCGAAGAGGCGACGAGAAATTTGCAAATGCGATTTCTCGTCTGCCATCAGGGCTATTTGCTTTCACTCAGAAACAAATAGCCGTGTGAAAAATCAGCACATCAGTGTGATTTTTCACACTAATCTCCGTTCCGAAGCGTTTTGGCGACGGGGTGACGCAAATATCAAATTTGTGTTATACTATAAAAAGAAGCCATACCTATTTCCGCTTCGTATGCTTACACTGCATGATAATCAAAACTTGTGGGGATAAATAATGGAAAAAATACGCTGTAAATGGTGCAATTTAAAAAACGAACTGTATGTTAAGTATCATGACGAGGAATGGGGCGTTCCCACCTATGATGATGAAACGCTTTTTGAGTTTCTCCTTCTGGAACCTTTTCAGGCGGGACTGTCATGGGAAACCATATTAAACAAACGCCAAAATTTCAGAAAAGCATTTTCCGATTACGATATCGACAAAATATGTCATTACGGGGAAAAGGAAATATCCGAAATGCTGCAAAACGCATCTATTATACGGAACCGTAAAAAGATTGAAGCCGCAATCAACAATACGAAAATCTTTCGGGATATCCAAAAAGAATGGGGTTCTTTTTCCGAATACATCTGGCATTTTACAGACCGGAAAATCATATCCGAAACAGGGAAAACATACTCTGCGCTGTCCGATGAAATTGCAAAAGACATGAAAAAAAGAGGCATGAAATTTATCGGCACAACGACCGTTTATGCCTATTTACAGTCAATCGGCATTATTCATTCGCATGACGCGGACTGCTTTATGAATCAGAAAAATGAGAAGGAGGCATAGGACGCCGTGATTTCCTTAATTTTCAAAAGTATCTGCAACCTGCTCTAAAAGCATTCTAATTTCTAAATGCTGCGGGCAGGTTTTTTCACATTTGCCACACTTGATACAGTCGCTTGCTTTCCCATGTCCCTGCGTATGTACCTGATTATAATAATAATCGCTGTTCCAGTCATGGTATTGTTTTTTCGCATTCATATCTGCAAATAAATCCGGTATCAATATCTTTTTGGAACATCCGTCTATACAATACCGACAGGCAGTACATGGAATTAAATTCTGTGCTTTGAATATTTTGCATACCTTTTCTATGGCAGCATATTCCGCATCATTAAGCGGCTGAAAATCTTTCATGGCTTTGACATTATCCTGCATCTGCTCTAAACTGCTCATTCCCGAAAGCACCATAAATACCTGGTTACAGCTTGCCGCAAAACGGATTGCAAATCCAGCGTTGCTGGCTTTACCGACATTACTTCCACCGCCCAGACTTCTCAAAATTTTGTCTGCTTCAGGCGGGAGATTTGCAAGGCTGCCGCCCTTGACAGGCTCCATAACAACAACGGGCTTGTTATGTTTTTCACATACTTCAAGACATTTCCTGCTCTGCACGCCGGGGTCATTATAATCTACATAATTAAGCTGAATCTGCACCAGTTCAACCTCCGGATGCTCCGTTAAAATCATATCCAAATATTCGGCATTATCATGAAATGACAGACCAACGTGTCTGATTTTTCCCTCTGCCTTTAATTCCTGTGCCACTTCATAGGCACGGTACTTTTTGTATTTCTCATAATTCACTTTTCCCTGCGCGTGCATTAAATAATAATCAAAATAAGAAACCCCGCAAGTGGCAAGCTGTTCCTCAAAGACCTTTCTAATATCATTTTCACTATCGAAAAAGGTCATCGTCAACTTGTCGGTAAGCGTAAAGCTTTCCCTCGGATAACGCTTTACAACGCACTCCCTAATCGCTGCTTCACTTAAACCTCCAAGATAACCTTTTGCCGTATCAAAATAAGTAAACCCCGCCTCCATGAAAGCATCTACCATACGGTTACATTCTTCAAAGTCAATATCTTCACCCTGCATTGGCAGACGCATACAACCGAAACCGAATTTTTTACTGTTTTTTACAAAGTCCTGTTCCATCATATCTCTGCTCCCTTCACTATGCTTACTTTTCCGGCTTCAACGCCCCATAAAAATAACTTGCCGTTGCTCCGCCGTCAATCAGAAAATCCGCCCCTGTGATAAAAGCTCCTGCCGGACTCATCAAAAGCTCTGCCACATTTGCAACCTCATCTGCCGTACCCGGTCTGCCTGCCGGACATTTTGCAAACATATTTTTATAGAAATCCCCACGGGGTCCGTTAAATTCATCAATGGCAAGCGGCGTCACAATAATGCCCGGAGAAATGGAATTGAGCCTTGCGCCTCTTTCTCCCCACTTTACGGACTGTGCCATCACACGCTTTTCATTACAGCGTTTCGCCATCTGGTATGCGTGAAGTGTATCATTGATATTTTCCGGCTGTAATATTTCAAGGCTCAACAATTCTTCCGTCGGCGTTATGGCAAGCTGTTCGTCCTCCTCTGGTGTGAGCTGTTTCATCCGATGTCCCGACTGGCTGGAAATCGTCACGCCGACGCCGCCCTCCGCAATTACTTTTCCGACTTCTTCTAATAATACAGCGGTACCATATAAATCTACTTTTAATATGGCTTCAATGGGCGCCTGGCTCGGCGACACTCCCGCCGCATTGACAAGCATTTTAATTTCGCCGTAACTTAACGCCTTATCTATCAGTTTTAAGATTGACTCCCGTGACGATAAATCCATTTCCACAGGTTCTACATCAAACCCCGCGTTATTCATAACTTCCGCAATCGCTTTCGCATTTTCCGGATTCTTATCGCCCATGACAATCTTTTTTCCATATCCCATACGCCTTGCAATCGCCATTCCAATCTGACCTGCTCCGGTTAAAATCATAACCTCACATTTCTTTGCATTATTTTTCATTGATACCGCATCCTTTCTACGCTTCCAGCCACTTTTTCAAATCAGCATCGCATCTGCCTACGCTGCTCCCCTGAATTGCCAGCCCTTTCTTAATGACCGCGCCCGGACAACATTTTTTCAAATCCGCTTCGCTTTTACCCATGCCGCTGCCCTCATGCGTACATACCGGACGGACTGTTTTTCCCTCGAAATTAATCTGTTCAAGAACGGTAAACATATGCATCGGCATCGTTCCCCAGTAATTCGGATACATAACCGTTATCAAATCATACTGTGACATATTTTCCGGCATTGCCACAACTTCCGGACGCGTACCGCTCTGTAAATCCTTTTTTGCCTGTTCAATACAGGTATTATAATCTGCGGAATATGGTTTTACAGGTTCAACCTTAAATAAATCCGCGCCTGTCATGGCTGCCGCTTTTTCGGCAACAACTTCGGTGTTGCCTTTCTCAATATATTTCAGACTGCCGCCAAAATAATTTTCATCTGCCCTCGAAAAATATAAAATAAGTTCTTTCATGATGTTCCTCCAATCAAATATACTTTTTATACTTGTATTTTAATCAGAAAAACCGTATGAATCAATTCGATTTGCAGCGATAATCAATAAGTTTTTCTTATGCAAAGTTATCTTTTAAAATCTCCGCAGCGGACAACCGCCTGAAAGTATTTTATCTGTTTTAACATGCTGTTCCTCCTAATAGAATGGATAATATAAATAGCCTAAAAAGAATAAAAGCGATGACAAAACGGCCACAAATATGCGTACCGTTTTGTTATCGCTTTTTACACAATTATAAACTTACTGGAACAGTCTGGTTACCATGCCTTCCTGCTCTCTTTGCTTTTTCTGCGCCATAATCTGATACTCAAATAAAAGTTCGCGCTTCTGTTTCTCCGAAACCGCTTTCGGGATATCCAAATCCTCTAAACGGCTTCTGGAACTAAGCTGCTCCAAAGAAGCGGACATATTATAATTATAAGTATGCTCGAGACGGTTCGTCGATGCGCCAAGGCTGCTGCGCCGTGAAGATACCATCTGCATTGCCTTGTCAATAGCATCCAGGCTGAAATCATCAGAAGTTACATCAAAGTCCGCAATGCCAAGCGCCTCCAGTGTGGAATTTTCCATCTGGATTTTAACGCCGCCCCCGTTGGGATTGGTCGCCAGATTCATATCCGCCATACTGCCGTCCAACAGCTTCTGCTCATTTAAAGAAGTGTCTTTTGCTAATGACTGGATTCCCTCTTTTAGCTGGTTAATTTCATTCTGATAAATTTCCTTATCGGAATCGGAATTGAGTCCGTTCATGGACTTTAAAGCCAGTTCACGGATTCTTTGCAGATAATCCGTTACACCTCCCAATGCGCCATCCGCTACATTCAAAACGCCGATACCGTCCTGCGCATTCTGTGCGCCGACACGGAGACCGGTCTCCTCCCGCTGCATTTTCTGCGCAATCGCAAGACCCGACGCATCATCCGCCGCCGTATTAATTCTCTTTCCACTGGAAAGATGGGAATAAGAATTAAAAAGTCCGCTGCCGATTGACATAGTACTCATATATAACCGCACCTCCTATTCTATCTATCAATAGTTTACTGATTCAATTCATTAATGGTAATGGTAAGCTGGGAAAGCCTGTCGTTGATTTCCTTGCTGGTCTCCGCCATACCGCTTGCCAGTTTCTGCACTTCCGCCGCAACAACCGCAAAACCTTTACCGGTTTCTCCGGCACGCGCAGCCTCGATAGAAGCATTTAACGCCAACATGTTCTGTCTCTTACTGAATGCCGCAATCTGAGACGTGCTTGTATTTGCTCCATCTATTTCCTCCGCCGCCTTTGCAATACCGTTACGGAGTTTTACCAGCATCTTATCATTTACCTGCTCCTGATAGCTGGAACGCACATACATATTGATAACGTCGCCGAGCAGATTAGCGGATGCCTCAATCTGCTCCCTTGTCTTAACGTTTACTTTATGCAGCGCATTAATATATGTATCCTCATCAATTCCAAGTTCTCTCGCCGTCGCCCTGAATTTCTCGTCGTCCGGATTCTCCGGCAGAACCTGCCCGCCGATTACACTGCCTAACACCGTACCGTCGCTTAACGTAATCGGGATTCCAAAATCCACTAACCCTGCATGACAGGAGTATACGCCTTTCCCTTCCTGGTCACATTTTTCACAGCGTCTGCATCCCTCTTTGCTTCCACGCGTCAGTTTAATGCAAAAATCCGTGAAGTTATAGCATTCACTGATATACTTTCCGTCCGCGCCTACCGCTACCGTAGCCAAACCTGTACTCTTTGCCCAGTTATCCATAATGCTTTCAAATTTCTTCATGTCGCAGAAATCTTCTATTCTCATACTTTTCTCCTTTTCGCAAGTATATTTTGTATTATTGGTTGAGAATTGCAGACTATATGTCATTTTTATTTTATCATCCCATCATAAAAATGTAAAGAATCTAAATGCAATCCGCGCATTTAGTTTTATTCATCGCCAAAATAGAACTTTTCACGGATGCCGCCCGTATATTCCAAAATAGCGTCTAAAAAGCGTTCCCCATAGCGCGCGAATTTATTTTCGCCGACTCCCGTAACTTTTAACATCTCCTTTTTCGTAAGCGGCGCTTTGATGCACATATCTACCAGCGTCTTATCCGCAAATATAATATACGGCGGCATGTTTTCTTCTTTTGCAATGGTTGTGCGCAGCTCTCTAAGCTGTTCAAACAACTCCAGTCCTCTGGAATTTAAAATATCGGAACGCCTCGTTTTTGTGGAAACTGTCTTTTCTGTTTCTTCTTTCGTTTCTTTTACCTTTTTCATTATGACACTCCTGTCGTTATTTAAAATATCCTGCGCCGCAGGCGATACTTTTATAAGAGCATACTTATCATTTGTCACAAAAAGCAGTTCTTCTATTATCATCTGGTTAATAATCTGTTTGATTTCCATTTCTTTCATTGGTTTTAACGCCGCATAAGACTGATAGGAAAACATACCGTATTCCTGCAGCTTGGCGCGTTCCGCCCCTGCCAGCATCCCCGCAATGACATTGATGCCGTAACGCTGCTTCACTTCCAGGACGCAGGATATAATCGTTTTGGCCGTTTGTGTGATATCCGTTTCTTCGTATTCCCTGAGGCAGTTTAAACAATTCCCACAGGCCGCGCTGCCGCTTTCCCCGAAATAACGCAGGATATATTCCCGCAGACAGTTTGTCGTCGCGCAGTAGTATGTCATAGCGCGCAGCCTCTCCTCATCCCGCTCTCTGACAGCCTCCGCTTCTTCCTGCGTATATTCCACATTCTGTTCCTTATTATCCAGCAAAAAACGGTTAATGACAACATCCTGCGCCGAATAAAGCAGGATACATTCCGCCTTTTCTCCATCCCGGCCGGCACGCCCCGCCTCCTGGTAATAATTTTCCAAACTCTGCGGCATGTTATAATGAATCACATAACGGACATTGGATTTGTCAATGCCCATCCCGAAAGCGTTTGTCGCCACCATGACCGGATTATTGTCGTAAATAAAATCCTCCTGGTTTTTCTTCCGCTCTTCCGCGGTCAGCCCCGCGTGGTACCTCGTTACCGCAATATTTTCCTCCTGTAATTTCTGATAGAGCGTATCCACGTTCTTTCTGGTAGCGCAGTAAATAATGCCGCTCTGCGATGTATGTTCTTTGATATAATTTATGACATATGTGTCTTTTTTCTTGGGCATCTCTACGGCAAAGTAGAGATTTCCACGGTCGAATCCGGTGACAAGCACGTCGGGAGCCGTCAGTCCAAGCACACAGATAATATCTTCTTTGACATTTTCCGTCGCCGTTGCCGTAAAGGCACTGATAACCGGCCGTTTGGGAAGTTTTTTAATAAACTGCACAATTTTTAGATAGCTGGGGCGAAAATCCTGCCCCCACTGCGAAATACAATGCGCCTCGTCCACCGTCAGCATGGAGATTTCCACACGTTCCGCAAAGGCCAGAAATTCATGTGTTTCCAAACGCTCCGGCGCCACATAAATGATTTTATACTGCCCACCGGCCGCTAACCGTAAAGCTTTGGCAATCTGGGCATCACTTAAGGAACTATTGATAAACGCGGCATGAACGCCCGCCTGATTTAACGCCTGCACCTGGTCTTTCATCAGGGAAATAAGCGGCGACACAACAAGCGTAATGCCCGGCATAAGAAGCGCCGGAACCTGATAGCAGATAGATTTTCCCGCCCCGGTCGGCATGATGCCCAATACATCCCGCCCCTCTAAAATACTGTCAATCAGCGTTTCCTGTCCTTGTCTGAATGTTGAATAGCCAAAATATTTCTTTAGTGCCTCAATTTTATCCATCCTGTCCTCTCTTATCTTTCTTTTCTTATATCACCCATATTTCTAATCATACTATAAAATGGCGCGTATGTCAGTAAAAAATCGTCGTGAGGAACCGACGATTACAAGAATTTGCATAGCAAATTCTTGATTCCTTTTTCCATCAACGGTATAATAAGAAAAGTAAAGCAGTCAGAATATACCGTATAAAGGGGCAACGGAATGGACTACACAAACTACAATGACTTATTGGAACGCTATCATGAATTAGACGAAATAAGCTTTGAAGGACAAACGGCACAAGAAGAACTTATCCGTAAGCTGATGGACATTTCGCATGAAAAAAAACAAATTCAGACAGATTGCAATGCCATCATCCGGGCTTATATTGCTGCTTATGAAAAATCGCCCGAACTTATCAATGATGAAACCGCCGGCACACTCAAAGCTTTTAGCGATATGCTCATAACGGACTCCGGGCAGATATTGGATCCTCCCATCGCCTTTCGCCTTTCTAAAATTTTATTACAATATTACCAGTCTGTAAATAATCAGGAGCAGGCTCTTTTAATGTTGGAACGCTGCACCGTACTCGATATTATTTTAAAAGAACATCTGGATGATTATGCGGGTACATCCTACAATCCTATGATAGCGCAATATATGTCGCACTACGGCGAGTTTTCCGAAAGAGGACAGCGCGCGCTGATAAATTGCAGGCTCTTAAGCGTCATCAACAGAAAAGACATGACATTTCCCCTAAAGCAGTACCGCACGGTAAGCGTTGAATATAAAGAAATGCAGAAACGTATGGGCGAACAGTTCATGAAAGCCCAATTTGTCATGTGCCAGGCAAATGCGCTTGCCTTTGCTCTGGAGTCATGCCGTCGGACGGAGTATGCCCAAAAATGCGGCGAAACGCTTGACGAACCGATGCTTGACATGGAAAAGGATGCACCGTTAATCGCCGAACTTGGCCGGGAACTGGAAACCGTTCTTGCCTCGGAAGATGTGCAGAGTCTGATTGCCGACAAAGTTGTCACCCGCATTTACTGTGTACAGGCCGCATATCATACCGGTGCGATTACGATAGACGAACTGCTCGCTAAACTCGAAGAATATTCCAGGCCGCAAAAAGAACATAATACCATGGAACAATGTACCGCTCTCTTTACGGCAAACGCTTACTATATGGATTACCTATATAAATCCTGCCGGTTTGATAAGCAGTATGTCCTGACAAAATGCAAAGAAATTGTAGCGCATGTATTGGACACTGCGAAAGGCATGGTGCATCAATTTGGCAACTATCAGATTAACCACTGCGTATTAATGCTAGTCAACTCCGCTTCCAACATCATCGATTTTGACTCTTTTAAAACGACGGTACTTGACGCCACCGTCTACGCGAATAAGGCTCTATACGTCCATACCATGATGGTAAAAGAAATCGCCGTCGTGCTGTTATCCTATATATTGGAACATAACCCACAGTATCTGGACGGCGTTGCGGGTTACGATTATAAATACTGTCAAGCACAGCGGGAACAACTGTTGGCGCTGATGGAAAACTGCGCTCTTTTTCACGATATTGGCAAATATTTCTGTCTGGACTATGTTTCCAATTCCTCCAGGAACCTGACAGATGATGAGTTTGAGATTATCAAGGCACATCCTGCCAACTTCTCTAAAATTTATCATGGAAAAATGAATCCGGAGGTGGAATGTATTCACGACTGCGCCCTGTTACACCATTTATGGTATAACGAATACGGCGGTTACCCGAAAGAAAAGCATACAAAAAATAAACCTTTTGTCAATATATTAAGCATTGCCGACAGTATCGACGCCGCTACCGACAATATCGGCAGACCTTACGGAACGGGTAAAACGCTGACGCAGTTGATGGAAGAATTTGACTCTATGAAAGATACGCGCTACTGCGGCTATATCGCCGACCTGCTCCATATCCCGGAAGTGAATGAAAAGATAGAACATATTTTACAGGACACACGCAAAAAAATCTATTATCACATTTATCAAAATGACGCGCAGTCTCCCATTACGTAAAATGGAAACGGTTGGGCACGGCATTTTCCCCGAATGTCTTAACCGCCATCCGATACATTGCCTTGGCATGGATCCTGTCATGCCAGATAAAGCGCCGTAAGACTTTCCTAAGCGACCAGTCCTCGTCGTAACTGCCTGTATACACTTTATTTTCCAGATAATCCGGCGTCTGCTCCAACAGTTCAAAGCCCCTTTTTCTGCACTCTGCAATCGTTCCTTCATTATCTGTTTCTATGCCAATTTCACCGAAATAATAGTCGTTGACATTTTTTGTATGCTGATACATTTCCTCGGCAGTCCGCGGCACATCCCCATAGAACGTTGTCCGATACGGCAGGCTGCTCTTATTTTTATCAGGGATATCCTCATACAGAGCAAGAAAATCCTGCGCCGACTGCAACGCCAGTTCTTTTAACTTCTCATACTCCTCTTTTATCAACGCTCCCTTTTCCGTATCAAAGATAACGTCGGAATCCGCGTCACATATCTGCAAATCAGACTGCTTCTCCTGCACAATCTCTATTGGCAGTTCTTCATACTGGGAAAGTCTAGACCAGTCCAGATAAGAAGCAATCTCTCTGTTCATCTTTTCCATCGCTGCTTTTAAAGACGCGCCCCTCGTATATGCGCCGATAAAATTATCCGCATACAGAATCGTGTCGTCGCCGTTATGTTCGTATACGCATCTGATTTTCATGTTATAAAATTCCATTTCCAATAATACCTTTATTCTGTTCAATCGAGTTGCTGGTTGCGTAGTTCCATCTGGCATATGCATAATAGTCTGAGAATCTTCCGGCAAATCAAAATATCCACCTGAACCAAATAAATGTTGCCGCTAATCTTCCCAATAATTCTCTGTTTCTTCTGTAATAGTCTTAATCCCAAAGAGTTTCCACATAAAGTCCTCTTTTTCGCTATATATATCTATGATTTTTATGACATCAGGTTCAATTTGATAAAACACATAATTATGCTGAATATATAACATTCTGTAATCACATGGAATGCCTAAAACACTTTCCACAGAAATACCTTTATTTTCAAATTGTGGTAAATTACGAAAAGATTTTGTCAACTCACTAATAACCTTACCAGCTGTGTCAGTTCCAAACTTCTGTGCCACATACTGTTTTATCTGCTTTAACTTCTCACGAGCATCTGGAGAGTATTTCAGTTTTTTCAATCTGCTCCCTCCAATTCTTTTTCCAAATCATCTGCCGAAATCCAGCCCTCCTTATCTGCACGCTCCTCTGCTTTCTTCAGTTTGGAAAAAAGTGTATAAGCAGCCCGGCATCTGTCAAGTTCATCTATCTCAGACATAGTAAGAATGCCATATTCTCCATGCCCGTTCCGTGTAAGATACACACGGCTTGAAGCATCTACCTGTTTCAATACTTCTGTGTAATTTCGCAAATCTGAAATTGGTTTTATATTAGGCATAGCAATTATCTCCTCTCTCTTAACTTTCTTTCATTATACACATATGAGTATACTTCAACAAGCAAATTCACATGCGAATTTACAAATTTTTGTATCCTCAATATATGGTTCTATTGCGTCTACATTTTTGTCAGTAATGATAACACAATCTTTTACTCTTTTTAACGACGGAGAAAAAAGTTGTTTTAATCATTCTCCTAAAATTTCTAAGTCTTTCTTTTAATATCCTCCTAATGCTTTGACTTGCTGGATAAAAGTTTAAAAGTACAGAAAATACTGTTACTAAGCAGTGCAAGACACCGTGGACGACTATCGAATGAATAAACATACTTAAAAAAATAGTTGTGGAACACCTTTCCAATTTAAAACCGGCATCTTGTCTAATTTATTCATGAAAACATATATATCTTGGTCATCTCCCCAAATTCCACTACTTGGCTTATTTGTCAATATGGTCAAATGATAAATTCCTTCCTCCACTTCAATTTGCTGTTCTTCTGGAACATAATCGCTCCATTCCATAAGCCAAAAAAGGTCAATGATAGATATCTTATTTCCTTTAACATCTAATGCCAGCCTAATAGATACGGGAAACAATTTATTAATTTCTTCATCTGGATATCCTTCCCTAACCTTAATATTATACTTTCCACTTGCCCCTGTATTAAAGCCAACAATATCACCTTTGGTTATATGTTCAGCAACCTTTTCCGGTGTTGAAAATTCATTACTAAAATAATCTTCTCCCTCTATAACATATTTCATTGCAGCATTAGAATAAATAACCAAACCCATTCCATCAATAACTAACTCTATATCCTTACATTTATTACTATTCATAAAAATCTCCTTTGATTAATGCTCTTTCTCTAATATTTGTTCTGGATTGTCACTCGCAACGCTGCTTGCAATATTGTTTCTATTATACACAGGGCTATAAATCTTAGTTTCGCAATCACCTAATTTGCAAGTTTATCGCCAAATAATTCATAGTAAAATATGTACTGCTGGATAACGCCCTGATATCCCTCGTACAAACTGTCGGGAAACCCCTGCGGGTAGTGGGCTGCAAACGCCTGTTTGATATGTGTATCCACAGGAAACGCCTGTAGATGGTGCAGGGCAAAAAGACAGATGCAGTCCGCGACTTTCTCTCCTACGCCGTATAATTGCAATAACTTCGCCCTCGCTTCGTCGTAAGGCATCTGATATAAGGCATCCAAATTGACTTCCCCCGATACAACGCTTTTTGCGCTTCGCACTACATATTTACTTCGATAACCCAGATTGCACTCCATCAGGGCGTCCTCGTCTAGCCCCGCAAAAGCTTCCGGCTCGGGAAACGCGTAATAGGTCTGTCCTTTGTCGTTTATCTTTTTCTCTCCGTACTGTCTGCATATATTTTGAATACACTTACGAATCCGCGTAATGTTATTCTGCTGGGAAATTAAAAAAGAAACTATCATCTCCCACAAATCCTGCCGTAGAATGCGGATGCCTAAACCAAAAGCCGCCGCCTTTTGCAGATAGGCGTCCGTTTCCGGTATCCGCGCTATGTACGCCGCATAATCGCTATCCAAGTCAAAATAATTTTTCCAAAAATCTTCAAACGCCGCCTCGTCACAATGAAAGAGACACGTTCCGCCTTTTTGCTCTATTTCCAGATAGCGGCTGCCCGCAATGACACTGTAGACGTTATCACTTTCTTTCGTCATGCGGAAACACTGACCCGACCGGCAGATTTGCTCTAAGTCAAAGTTATCCTTTGTAATTGATACCATACTATTTTTTCATCACCTTATCAGCCGGAATCTAAAACTCTTACATACTGAATATCTTGATATCCGTCTCCTCTGTCTCTCCGGTAGACTTCAAAACTCTCCGCAGTCCCACCAGCGCCTTCTGGAAACGTCCGTATACTTCATAGGTGCGGTTAAACTGTTCGAGAGCTTCCGCCCTGTCTCCCCTGTCCTTGGCATACCAGGACTCGCAGCCGTACTTATGCAGTTCTTCATGCAGGCTGGCCGCCTGTTTAAATTCCGAAGAGGATGTAATGCGGGTATCGGTCTGCTCCGCCATCCATTTACCAAACTTACATCCGGCGGGATTGTTAAGCTGGGTAATCTTCAATCTCTCAAAGTCAGCCAGATTGTTATAAATACGCCATGTAAATATCAGATGGTCTATCTCAAAGACGGTAATCCAATCCAGCGTCGTAATCTTGGAATTATGCCTTGCCATATCGCTCCTTGCACGGTCTATGTCGCGTGAAATGCGGTATAAATGCTCGCCCGTTCCCGCACATTCTTTCATCAACGTATCATAGCTGTCCGCAATCGTGTCTATCGACGATACAAAATTCTGCGTCAATGCGGACTGCGTACTGATTTCCCCGTAAATATGGTCGATTTCGTTACCCATGGAATCTAACCGCTCCACCATGCCGCCGATATTCTCGATGGACTGGTGTACGCTCTCGTTGCCCTCTTTTAAACTCTTAGCCGTCATATCAATCGATTCGGAAAGGGTGTTAATACCCTCCATCAGTTCTCCGACATACTGCACGACATTCTCCGCAGAAGCGGTTGTATTGGCGGAAAGGTCTCTAATCTGTGTCGCCACAACCGCAAAGCTTCTTCCGGCGTCTCCGGCGCGCGCCGCCTCGATGGAGGCATTCAAAGCGAGCAGTCCGCTCTTGCTGGCAATTTTTTTCACCATATCGATAATGTTATTAATACTGATTGCTTTCTCCCTGAAAACGGCTACCTGTTCATTGATTGCCAATACCTGTCTGGCGGATTCATCCACAATCTGTACGCTCGCTTCCATATCGTTTAAGCTGCTCTGCGACGTCTCGATAACGCTATGGGCATTACTCTGTATATTCTGCACCGCGCTCTGGATGTTCTGGATGGAATCCTCCAATTCCTGGCTGGAATCCCGCATACCGCCGATAGATTCCGTCTGAGAATTAACCTGTTCAATCATTTCTTTCACACAGGAACTGTCCCCGATTCTCGTCATGGAATCATTTAAGCGCATAACGAAATTATTATTGGCTTTCAAAAAAGCATCCAGTACGGCATTGTATTTCTGCGCAAGCGCCGTATCATGAAAACCCGCTATGTCAATCTGGGTAAAATCTCCCTCAATCGCTTTTTCCATACAGGATAGCAAAAGCTCTCTATCCTCATCATAAAAATTATTCTGCTTTTTCTTCTGCATCAGGAACCCTCCTATTCATATCCTAAAAGCTGACGCTTCTATAAACATTTACTATTTTAGAATAACACATTTTCCGATAAACTGATACTTTTATTTCATGAAATTTTTGAAAACATCTGTCAGAAAAACTCGTCCTCATGTTTTTTGAAAAATTCGTAATACGCACGCACGTTGCCAAGCTGCGTCCACCGCTTAACATCCACCGTATCTTCATCCAAATCGTATATCTTAGCGTCCCGCATGGCAAGCAAAAACGGAGAATGCGTCGCAATCACAAACTGACAGCCGAAAAACCTGACGGAATCCTCTAAAAACTTCGACAACTCCTGCTGCTTATCCGGCGAAAGGCTGTTCTCCGGCTCATCCAGCAGATAGAGGCCGTTTTCTTTGATATTCTCCGTAAAATATAAAAACGCGCTCTCGCCATTGGAATGTTCCCTGATATTATCTTTTACATTCTTACGCACATACTTAGACTGTGTCAGCGTCTTTGCCGCATGGGATTTTTTCAGCTGCTCGTAATCTTCTAACGACTTCATCTGAAAATGGGAATACTTCGTATCCAGATAGTCCTCTAACAATTCTTCCCGTCTGCCGTCGATTCCCTCGTTCATGCTTCTTAGATTTAACATAAAGTCAAATACGTCGTCACTGGTAATGATCCTGCTGCCCCGCGGCATCTTTTTACGGCTTCTCTCCGCCCCGTCGCCATAACTTCGGTAACTGCACATTCCGGTATAATTTTCAAAAAAGTTTGAGCGGTTATACAACGTATCCCGCTCAAGCCCCAGCTTTTCCGCCATCACATTTAAAGCCGTCGTTTTACCGCAGCCATTGCCGCCGTATAAAATCGTCACCGGCTCAAAATCCAGCATCGTCAGATTGTGCCTCGATAATACCAGAAACGGATAAAACGTGTCATAACAAGTCCGCTTCTGCCCCATCGTAAAAGTATATTCCATTTCCCTGCAGGGAAATTCAAAGTGGGAAAGATATACCATGCCATCCCTCCTCTCCGGCAAGCGTTTTCTCTTTGGAAAAAGCTTCGGTTTCTTCTTTCGTCAACAGCCGCACAAAATCCGCCCGCTCTGCAAATGTTTCCGTTCCGTCCGCATTATCAATCCCGTAAAGAACAGTTTCCCTTGCCGCTTCCTTGTTCCAGTCATGGAAAAGCGCCGGGCGGATATGCGCACCGAACTTACAGCCGATAAAGACGGTCCTGGCATAATTGCGCCACGGTCTCCCCAGATAGACGGAAGCCTCCGGGCAGTCTCCTGAAATGATATCGCACTTATGAAAAACATAGCCATATTCCTGTCCTTCGGGCGTAGACGCCGCCGTTACATACCCCTGCGGCGTGGACACGTCCTCCTCCCCGTCAGCAAAACGGCGCAGCGACTCTATCACGCAGTCCTCAAAATACGCCGTCGCGCTTCCGAAGATAAAATCCACGTCGCCGCAGATATAACAGTTTTTATAATACTGCCTGCCGTTGATGCGGGGCGCGTACTGCTTCGGTCCGATAAAACCGTCTTTGACAATCTCTTTCGGCGGCAGCGGTCCGGTAAAGAGCGTATCCTGATGCCCCAACAGACGGCAGTTATCCACTATCAGCCTGTCGCCGTCCGCGTACAGCGCAATCGCCTGTCCATGCGTTTTGGAATCCCCGGAGGCGTTCTCTATCGTCAGATTTTTTAACGTCACGTCATGCGCATCGACCAACACGGAATAAGAGCGGAATGTCCCCATTTTACTGCCGTCCTCCATGATAAAATTCGCATAATCGTCATAGCTGAGACAGGTCTGCTTATTATTTTTTCCACACCCTATTAACGTCACAAACGGTCTGTCGATAATTATTTTTTCATGGTAAACGCCCGGCGCGATACGGATTTCCACCGCTTCTTTATTATCCTTGGGAACACTTTGCAGCGCGTCCGTAACGCTGGTAAAACCGCTCCGCTCTGCGCCGTCTTTGGAAACATAAATGATTTTTTTGCCGGAAGTGTCTCTTCTTTTTCCCGTCTCAATAAAAAACATCAATTCCTCCACGTCGTCAAAATCATCATAGTCTCCGGTCAGTCCATCCCTATGATATACGACGCCGTTTTTTTCATTTCTTTCCAGGCAGTCCAATAAATGCTCTTCTCCGTAGCGTCCGGCAAACAGGGTAAACGTATAGGTTCTTAATCCCTGTAATAACCCTTTCCTGCAGTTTTCGTCACACAAAAAGCAATGACTGATATTTTTTTCGATGCTGCATCTGCGGTTTTCGCAAGTGTCCTTATCCTTACATTCCTCCGAGGCACAGCCCGCGCAGTCTCCGTTTTCCGAACACAGACAACACGCCAGACCGCATCTTGCAATTCCTAATTCTCTTTTCATGTCAACTACCATTTTCCTTTCTTTCATTTTCACCAATAGATGATTGCGAAACACCCAAGACGCTGTGTACGGGTAACATATACAATTCAACACGGGTCCGCTTTCGCTACAGTTCAACCGTAGCGGCACATAAGATGCCACAAAACGGCATCTAAGTGCCGACGGTCTCACAGTACCCGCTTATGGATTGTATATATTACCCTATGTCAGACGTTATCGGCAGTATTTAACAATCGTCTGCTTAAAACAATAATAAATAATTGTAAAACATACAATTTCTACAATTTAGTTGTGCAATATAGACAATATCATAAGCAAGGTGCTTTGGAACCGCCGGCACTTAGCGAGGTTTTTTCGAGCTTAGTGCCGCTGCGAGCGACAAGCAGCGCAAGCGTGCCTGCGTTGATTTGTCTATATTACACAACGGACATCTTGAAAAACAAAATTTTACAATCATCTAGTTTTCATCAAACAAATCATCCCGCGTAATATTATGCAGCCACTTTCCGCTCCGGTAATGCTTAATGACCCACGGCCATTTTACAAACTCATCCGTGCATAGCAAAAAGTACACCCACATGACCGGCAGTTTTAACACAAAGGCAGCAAAAAAGCCAAGCGGCACGGCATAGCACCACATATCTATCGAATCGCAGATAAAGCCGAAACGGCTGTCGCCCCCTGCGCGGAAAACGCCCGCAATCAAGGTCGTATTTACCGCCGCGCCCATGACATAATAGGTATTAATAAGAAGCATATATTTCAGATAGTGCATCGACTGTTGTGACAACGCCGCGTATTTTAGCACAAACGGCGTAGCCGCAAGGATAATGAGTCCGCCAATGGCCCCGGTAATAATCGTCAGTTTCATCAGCTTTTTCGCTCCTGTTTTCGCTTCTTCCAATTTATTCTCACCAATAATATTTCCTAACAGAATACCGCCCGCGCTCGCCATACCGAAACACAAAATGGTACCGAAGTTTCTGACTACGACAACGAAAGAATTGGCGGCTACCGCATCCGTTCCCAGATGCCCTATGATAACCGAATACATGGAAAAAGCCACGCTCCAACTGATATCATTGCCAAGCGCAGGGAGCGAGAGCTTGATAAAATCGGCAAATAACGCCTTGTTACGCACGAACAGATAGCGAAAACGCAACTTGATATCCTTACTTATAAAAGAAACAACAAAGCATGCCGCCAGTTCAATCAGCCTGGAAAGCGAGGTAGCGATTGCCACGCCCGTTGCCCCTAACTTCGGCGCACCGAACAAACCGAAAATGAAAACGGCATTCAAAAAGATATTCAAAGAAAAGGCAAGCACATTCATCGCCGTACTGACAACTACCCTGCCGATACTTCTCAGCACCGCCAGATAGACCTCCGTAATGCCCCAGCAAAGATAACTGACGCTCATAAAACGCAGATAGGAAGCTCCTATCGTAATCAGCTCCGCATCATTGGTAAAAATGTGCATCATCTGCTCCGGAATCAAAACCGCCAGTCCGGCAAAGACCAGAGAAATGATAATGGAAAACCGCAGCGCGATTCCCTCGATGACCTGAATCGCCTGCATATCTCCTTTTCCGTAATACTGCGCGCACAGTATCGTCGCGCCGGTTCCCAGCCCGTAAAATACCATAAAAAGCACACTGGCATACTGCGCCGCCAGCGATACCGCCGAGATGGACGACTGCCCCACGGAATTAAGCATCACAACGTCGGCGGAAGAAACCGCCGCGCTTAAAAGATTCTGCACCACAATGGGCAGCACCAGTTTAAATATCTTACTGTAAAAATCATCTTTTTTCATAAAAATCTCCATAAATCCATAAACAGGTTTTCTTCGATACGATTCGCCGGATGGAAAAATTCGGACTCCGCATAACGGCGGATACTTGCCTTAAGCTGTCTTGCCGCCAAATCTTTCGTCTCTAACTTCTGCATCTCTAAATCTTTTGCCTCTAAATCAAATCCGCAGAATAAAATATCCGCGCGTCCCACCTTCGCCTCAAATAACGGGGAGGCGGGCGTATTGTCTACAAAGTTCGGTACGATTTCCACAATCGGCCGAAAGTCTTTTCCAAATGACGAGATATCCATGTTAATAGAATTATCCAATAAGTTTTTCCACTGATAATCCGGATATTTTTCTGTCGGAAAATCCATAAAGACCGGATGCGTCTCATCAATAATAGCGCCGCAAGGTTTCTGCGACGGGAAATGCACCGGCGACCAAAATACCGGAATAAAGCTGCCCGCTATCGGGTTTTTCAGGCAGTCCGCCGTTACGATGGCTCTGCCGCCTGTGTGAATGATATTTTGAATATCTTCTGCTCTGCTGACAACAGACAGACTCCCTCTTCCGCTGCTATTGCCGATATCTGCGCTAACGTTGCCGTTGCCTATGTCTGCCTCAACGCTGTCTCCAACGGCGCATCCGCTCCCGGCGTCTGCATCCCCGCTGTCCGCCCCCGCCGGAAAAACATAGATATCCCGATGGTTTACATAACTTTCTACGCTAACTTCCACTAATAGTCTTGACGGCTTATGAATACTATGCAGCGGAACGCTTATATTTCTGTCGGCGGTTTCCGTCTGATAAAAGACTTCCCCGTCAATCAAAATCTCCACCTCAAACACAGGCTTTTCTATCCTGACCCGCCCGTAATCGTACAAGTCAAGTTCCGCCTCTAATATTTCCGTATTCTGCAAGAGCCGCTTCGACTTCCATAACGGTACAACGTCATTACAAAATTCCCGAAACTGCCCGCTCTCCACAATTCCTTTGCTGTCAAAAAACGCGTCGAGTATGCCGATAGTCGCCGTACTCTGCCCCGTATAATCGCAGAGGGAAAGCAGTTCAAAGCCGCCGAAATCCTTTGTCCGAAGCGCCGCCTCAATATCCTCTTTATAGAGTTTTACCGCCAGATTGCCCGACGCCTGTATGTAATCGTGCAGTCTGTGGTAAACGCCTTTTTTCATCATCTGCTTTTTTACCACATCAAAATTGACGGGCAGCATATTCCCTGTGTATTTTTCTATCACATCGACGTCCGGATAGACACAGTACTGCCCCATTTCAAAGGAAATCACAGGCACGGGAACATCCCTTACCGCCTCGCTGTAGGTATACGTCGTACCCTGTGCGATAATATCATGGATATCCTGTATCCGCACCTTATGTCCGCCCGCTTCAAAAGCGCACAGATAGTCCTCACATGGCAAAACGGAATGGTCGAAATTCGTCGTCAGGGTGTAAAGACGACGCGTATCGTAAGCTTTCATCTGTATGATAATATCCTCTAACAGTTCAAAATCGCCCATATTTTCATTGCCGTTAGAAAACATGATAAAGGATGGATGATTGCCGTATGTTTTGGAAATCGTCATCGCCTCCTGCGTATAATAGGCGCGGTGCTCGCTATCCTCCCCGACCTCTAACGGGCATACGTCGCGGTTTAACCATAACGGCATCTCAACCGAAAGATACAGCCCCAGTTCGTCGGCGGCGCAAAACGCGGCTTCCGGCGGACACCACGCATGAAAGCGCACATGGTTCAAGCCGTAGCTTTTTATCGTCTCAAAATTCTTCCGCCATGTGTGAATATCCGTCGGCGGATATCCCGTCAATGGGTATATGGCGCAGTCAATCGTTCCCCGAAGCGATATCGGCTTGTGGTTCAAAAGAATCTGTTTTCCATGCGTTTCAATAGTGCGCATACCGAAACTGACACTCTTGTCATCTGTTGTATCCCCGCACACATACCTTACATGGAGCGTATACAGATTAGGCGTAAATTCATCCCAATATTGTATGCCGCCTTGCCCATCCTCTTCACCTGCTTCTTTCACTTCATGTATGAAGTTTTCATGTATGAAATTTTCATATGTAAAATATTCCACCTGCCTGGAAGTAAAAAGCTTACGCAAAAAATGTTTCTCCGGCAGCCTCTTTCCATCCGGCGTACTCACGGACAGCGTTATTTGCGCATCCCGCCTCTGCGTCGGCTTATATACGTCGCTCACCGCTACAAGGCGCACGTCTATCCCGTTTTCTTTCGGATATACCTGAATATTTTCCAGACGGAAAATATCCTCGCACTGTAATTCCATCCTGCCGATAATGCCGTTCCAGTACCCCTGCGTATCGATGCTGTAGCCGCTTGCCATCGTGCCGATATTTAACAGGTTTCTATTATCGATACGAAGCGTCAGGGTATGCTCTCCCGCCGTCAGCTTATCCGTTACGTCATAGATATGGGGCGCGGAGAGTTCGATAATCTGTCTGCCCGCTTTTTCCCCGTCAATCCAAAGTTCGGAGGCAATATTGACCCGTTCCAGAAAAAGCCGGATATGTTTTCCCGTAAAATCCTGCGGGATATCCACCTTACGCTGCAGCCACAACGGCGCAATATATTCAAACCGCTCCCTCGGTGCGCGGACGGCTTCTTTTGTCATCTCATCATAATACTGTTGTTTTTGACCGACGCCGTTTTCACACGCCGAACCCGGCAGCATAAAACCGCCTGATGTAAACTCTTTTTTATAATACTGCCCGGCGCATCCGGCGTCGTCGTAGTCGGTCTGATAACGCCAGCCGCCGCTGATATCTATTATCTTCATTTTTACAACCATGTTCCTTTCTACTACCATATTTCAGGCAGTTGCGAAACTAAGATTTTAATAACGTCCGGTATAAGGTAACATATACAATCCATAAGCGGGTACTATGAGACCGTCGGCGTTTAGACGCTGTCCTTTAGCGTCTTACGCGCCGCTACGGTTGAACTGTAGCAAAAGCAGACCCGTGTTGGACTGTATATGTTATCCATACACAGTGTTTTGGAAACTTCACAATCACCAGTCTGCAATATTGTCCGGCGTTGCGAATGTCAGCAGACACCATCACGCAAACCGCTTTCTTTCACTATCTCTAACATCCCCATATGGCATTTATCCAGTGCAAGTCCTTTCACGGCATATTCTTTTGCTTTTTTGCTATCGCCTTTTCCAAGATAACCAAGCGCCGCCATATAATAGCAATGCACTTTATTCTTTTTATTTAAGTCCGCCTCGAAAATCAAAAAGTCGGGAAGCGATACCGCAAAATAATCTATTTTTATATTATCATTCAGGTGCGCATCCGCATAAGCAATAAAAGCGTCAAAACGTGCATCCGCCTCTTGTTTTCTGTCAAGTGCGCGTAAGGCAAGCGCCGCATAATACATCATTTCCGGCGGCTGGTCGTTATAATACATGGCGGACGATAAGGCAAACTCTCCTCTTGCCGCCAGCCTGTATGCGTTTTCCGATTTTTTCTTATCCTCATACAGCGTACCGAGCAGATAGTAAATGTCATTATCCAAATTGCCGACCAGCTTGCCCTCGCCAAGATTATGCGGATAAGTCAGCGCGCTTTTTAAAAGTGATACCGCCCTTTTTCTGCCGTCTGTTTCAGCCTCCGGCTCTGCTATAGCGGCTTTCGCCATATTGATTAAAGCAGTTCGATACTGCGCCGGAATCTTTCCTTCGCCGCCCTCCCACGGGTGGAAATTATGGCGCATGATGCGTTGGTAAGCGTTTTCGTATTCGCCGTTTTCGTTAAGGAGCGTTATATATTCCGTATATAAATCGTCGCGCTTTTCTAAAAGCTGCGGATATTTGTTCATATTGTCAAGACGCTCCTGCAAAGAATAGTTCAAAGTTTTATAAAGCGAATCAAGTTCAAAAAAGACACGCGCGTCATTTTTATCCATGGCAAACGCTTTCTCCATTGCCGCTTTCGCCCTGTCCGCATCTTTTCTTTTATTATAATAGGCAAGCGAAAGATTTCTGTATACCGTCGCCAGATTGATTTCTTCCGCGCAGCTTTCCCATAGCGCGATGCTTTCTTCATACCGCCCCTTATCATAAAACAGGCAGCCGAGATAATATGCCGCATAATGCCCGCCGTTTTCTATTGCCTTTTGCAAGACGGCAATATCCTCTATGCGGTTCGGGAAACAGTAAAGCGGACTGCCGCTTTCGGCTTTCGCCAACTGCGCCGCGTCGCCCGTACACGCGTAACGGTAATAATGCGCCATCGGCTCGTCGTCATGGGGCGCAAGGAAAAGAATCTCATCCGCTTCACGATAAAGCCCCGCCGCGAAATAGGAAAGCGCAAGCTCCACATAATTATGGTTGTCTCCCCGCATCAGCGTCCGCAGTTCGTCCAGACCGCTTCCATTTAATTTATATAATTCATAACGCCATCCGTAATCCAGCGCGTCAATTTTCTTTGTCTCCTCCGCAAATGCCGCCGCTTCTTTATTTCTGCCCATAATACGGAGGAGTGCGGTTTTTAATGTCCGAGCCTTTAAGTTATGTAAACCTCTCGTAAGAGACCTTTCCACAAAAGCAAGCGCATTTTCATACTCACCTTTTCCCGCCGCGATGCACGCAAGCTGATAAAATGCCTTATCCTGCATACTGCCGTCCCATGCCGCCTTATAAAACGCGTCGTATGCCTTGTCCGTATCGCCCGCCGCTTTCAGGGCAAGACCGAGATTATAATACGGCTCGCAGTCATACGGATTAGGATTTTTCCATGTGGAAGAATTGACCGCCGCCTGAAAATAGGGAATGCTTTCTGCAAAAAGCCCTTTCCCATATAAATACTTTCCGTAGCCGTTATTTAAACGGATGTCCGACGCATCCCGTTTTAATCCCTCCAAATAATAAGCTTCGGGAGAATAAGTCGCATGGCGATACTGTTCTAAATGCTGCGCCGCCAGAAAAAGTTTTTCATTCGTCTCTATCAGTCCGGGTTCCGGTATCGCTTCGGCAGGCGACGGAATCGGTTCGCTTATTTTCACGGACGCGCAGGAAAGAATTTCTTTCCCCTCTTTTTTGATTGTACAGACGATTGTTTTATCCGCCGCAGTAAAAGGCACGCTTCTTTTCCAGACCTGCGCCGTCTGCAGGCACAGCGTATCCGTATAGATTTCCTCTCCGTCTGCGGTAAGCGTAATCTCCCCCTCTATGCCTGTCGGCGTATACAGGATAAGCTCAACTTCCGCCGCTTTTACCGCCATATGGACGACAATATCCGTAGAAGCGTTGCTGATTTCTCCTGCCGCTTTATAGGGCATAAAATACTGCGTAAATGTTTTTTCCTCATATGGCTTTAAAAACGTAAAGTCAGGCTGATTATCGGTAAACATACCCGTCATCAGTTCTATATACGGTCCGTTTTCATCCGTCAGATTCCTGTCCCACGCTCTGCCGAAATCGCCGTTTCCCCATGTCCACTGTTTTTTGCCCGGTGATACATGATGGTCTGCGATATGTAAAAGCCCCGCTTCCTTACGATAATCATAATTACCGATAAAATCAAAATCGGAATGATACGCCATATAGGAGGTCGGCACGGGGATATTTTTATAGCGCGAAATATCCGTTCCCGGCGCATAGTTGACTTTGTAATATTCTTCGTCCGCAATCGGGAATTTGGACACGGCGCGTTTCCCATGGTCCATGACCGCATGGACGTCCGGCGGAAAGATGGACTGCGTATCGTCGTTGACCGCGACGGCAGGATTTGCCCACCAAAGGAAAGTCTGTGGCCTGTCCGTCGGATTATACAGCTGCCCCTTAATTTCCAGATATGCCTTGTCGGGATAAATGGTAAAGCCCGCCATTCCTTTTGTATGGAACATTTTTTCTATCTCGCCGACCCACACCGTAACGGAGCCGTCGCCATTTTCTTCTATGCTGTAATCGACGGCGTCAAACGTGGACGGTCTGTGGTGCTGCGGCCAGTTAAACTCGATGCCGCCGGATATCCACGGTCCCGCCAGCCCTACAAGCGCGGGTTTTATTACTTCATTATAATAGACAGCGTCATAGCCGTTTGTTTTATCATACAGACGTTGGATTTTCCCGCCTATTTCAGGCAGAATCATCACGAGGATATAATCGTTTTCCAGAAAAACGGCGTTATACTCCTTGTTCTTTTTGACATCCGAAACGCCCTCGCATACCGGATGCGGATACACGCGTCCTGAAGAGCCCTGATAGACCCTCTTTTCCAGAAACATCGGATTTTTATCGTAGTCCGAAATTTCATAGGTAGGGATTGTCACTTTTTCCTGTCTTACCATAACTTTTTTCATATCCGGTTTCCTCCGCGGGCGGATTTATGATTTAATAGTAGTATCCGCTTTTCATTTTTGCCCGTATCTCTACTATGGCACACCTAAAAGCCAACTGCAAGAAAAAATATAATAAAAAGTGAAACCAGTTAAGGATTATTTCATAATTTCCGCTCTATGATAAAGTCACAACAACGAAAGGGGCAGGAAAATGTATTTACGGATTTTAAAAAAAGATTTAAAGCGCAAAAAGACGATGAACGCCATCATGCTGATTTTTATTATTTTGGCGGCTATGTTTATCGCAAGCAGCGCCAACAATTTGATTACGGTCACAACTGCGCTGGATAACTATTTCGCTATGGCGGACGTTCCCGATTACTGGTTCATGACGCCGTATGCGGAGGAACGCGGACGCTTTATGGAGTTTGCCACAGAGAATAACTATCGGATAAAAACGGCGGAGTTTATCCGGATTGACCCGCCCTGCGCCACAATAGACGGGGAAGCGTTCAATTACAGCAACTCCATCTTTTTATCGACTGCCGCCAGTGCAAAAGTTTTCGATGAATACGGGCAGGAAATTACCCATGTAAACGACGGGGAAATTTATATCAACAGCGATATTTTTACTTCCACGGGGAACAATTTTTACAACGGCTGTAAAATTAAAATCGATACCGGATATGTGCAGAAAGAATTTACTTTAAAAGGTTATGACAAGGACGCCCTTTTTGGCTCGAGTGTAATTGACCTGACGCGCTTTCTTATCAGTGAAAACGATTACCTTTTATTTGATACGCCGGATAAAACCGCCTTTTTCTCCCTTATGGCATATACGGAAGATGAAAATTTTATGGACAAATTCAATAACTTAGATTTAAAAACTTCGACGAATATTAATCGTTCGGGCGTCAAAATGATGTATGTTATGGATACGCTGATTGCCGCAGTCGTCCTTGTCGTAAGCATCTGCCTGATTTTGATTTCCATGGTGATTCTGCGCTTTACCATCAATTTCACGATGAATGAGGAATTTCGGGAAATAGGCGTTATGAAAGCCATCGGCATTGCCAACGGCAAAATACGCGCCCTCTATCTCATTAAATATCTGGCAATTTCCATCATTGGCGCATCCGTTGGTCTTACGTTCAGCTTTCCGTTCGGACGCCTTTTGCTGGAAAGCGTGTCAAGAAATATTATTATTACAGGCGGAAATAACTTTTACTATAATATTATCTTCGCTATCGTAGCGGCAGGTATTGTTGTTCTGTTCGCCTATCTCTGCACCGGTAAAGTCAAAAAATTCTCCCCGATTGACGCTATCAAAAACGGAGAAACAGGCGAGCGGTATACGAAAAAGAGTTTCATCCGTTTAAGCGGCTCTTTCTTTCCGCCCGTGCCTTTTATGGCGCTGAACGATATTTTAAGCGGCGTCAAAAAATACCTTTCAATGATTTTGATTTTTACACTGGGGCTGTTGCTTATTATTATCCCTGTCAACACGATAAACACGCTGCAATCCGACTCTTTAATCAGCTTATTTAATATGGCGGACTGCGACCTTTTCATTACGCAGGAACTTTTGTTTTCTTCTAACGGACACAACAAAGAAATGGCAGAGGAAAAACTAAGTGAAGTGCGCCAAATACTGTATGACAATCATATCGAAGCGGATGTTTTTCAGGAAATTATGTTCCGCTTCACAACTTCCCATAATGGCAAAAAATGCTCTTCCGTTGCTTTTCAGGGCATCGGCGGCGTTATGACAACGCAGTATTCCTATCTGGAGGGTACGCCTCCGCAACATTCCGGCGAGATTGCCCTCAGCCATATTGTCGCGGATAACATTAAGGCGAATATCGGCGATACGGTCGAAGTCAATATAGGCGACGAATCAAGGAGTTATATCGTGACCGCCATCTATCAGTCAATGAATAACCTTGGCGAAGGCATACGCTTCTATCAGGGGGAAGAACTGAATTACGATTTTGCCGCCGGAAGCTTTGGCGTCCAGATTTTATATCATGACAGTCCTGATAAGGAAACAAAGGCGGCGCGCAAAGAACTGTTACAAAAAGCGTATCCCGATAACAACGTCCATACGCCGGGCGAATATGTCAGTTATATGACCGGAGACATCGCGGGTCAGCTTGAGGACGTCAAAACCCTGATTCTTGCTATCGTTATCTGTATCAATGTTTTAGTGGCGTTATTGATGGTAAAAAGTTTTATTACCAAAGAAAAAGGGGAAATCGCCATACTAAAGGCTGTCGGCTTTCAAAATACTTCGCTTATCGCATGGCAGTCCATGCGTATCGGCATTGTGCTTTTGATTGCCATTCTGATTAACACGGCAGTCTCGGCGCCGCTTTCCAAGCTGATAATTGAGCCGATTTTTAAGATGATAGGAGCCTACAGCATCACCTTTGACATTATCCCCTTAGAGGTCTATGTCATCTATCCGCTTGCCGTCCTTATGGCAACCGTGCTGGCGGCAGTTATCGGGGCGTTGCAGCTTAGAAAGATTTCTGCGGCGGAGACGGGGAATATAGAGTAAATCTGTCAAGCCACGAAAACAGCTAAAATGAATAAAAAGAAGAAAGGAAAATATATCATGGAACATATTTTAGAAGTAAAAAATCTTTGCAAAACATACATTACAAACAAACGGCAGAATAATGTCTTGAAAAACGTCAGTTTTACAATTTCCGAGGGGGAGATGGTTGCGGTGATGGGTCCGTCCGGTTCGGGAAAATCCACGCTTTTATATGCGGTTTCCGGCATGGACGGCATTACTGCGGGAGAAGTGGATTTTGACGGCAGAAATATCGCGCAGTTAAACCAAAAAGAACTTGCCGCCCTCAGGCTGGATGAGATGGGTTTTATTTTCCAGCAGATGTATATGTTAAAAAATTTAACGATACTGGACAATATCATCCTGCCCGCCTGTCAGTCGAAAAAGATTGCTGAAAGCCGCCGCGACACGGTGAAGCGGGGAGAAAATTTAATGCGTAAACTGGGCATCATCGAGATTGCGGACAATGACATCAACGAAGTTTCCGGCGGGCAGCTGCAAAGAGCCTGCATCTGCAGAAGCATGATGAACAAGCCGAAAATGATTTTTGCAGACGAACCCACGGGCGCGTTAAACCGCACTTCTTCCGAAGAAGTGATGGAAGAACTGACTAAAATAAACGGCGAGGGAACAACGGTTATGCTCGTCACGCATGATGTGAAAGTCGCGGCAAAATGCACAAGAATATTATATATTGTTGACGGGAACATAAAAGGGGAGCATCATTTAGATAAGTACATTTCCCCTTCCACGCTGCGGGAGCGGGAACGCGCCTTAAACAACTGGCTGATGGAACTGGGCTGGTAAGAAAGGATTCTTTATGATTGATATTTTAATTGTAGAAGATAATAAGGAACTTGCCAATCTTTTATGTGATTTTCTCCGCGCGGAAAATTATACGGTGAGTATTGCCGAAACAGGGGAAAAAGCGCTTGCGCTGTATGAACGATACGGCGCAAAGCTTATCGTTTTGGATATCATGCTGCCCGGCATGGACGGGTTTGCGGTATGTCGAAAAATCCGTAACATAGACGACGTTCCAATACTGATTGTCAGTGCAAAAATCGCGAAAGACGATAAGCTAAACGGGCTGCTCACCGGCGCGGATGACTATATCGAAAAGCCATATGACATCGATATCATGCTTGCGAAAATAAACGGTATTTTCAAACGCCGCTATTCTCTTGACGAACTTATCTGCGATAATATCCGCATCAACCGGATAACGCGCACCGTATATAAAAATGACACAAGTGTCGAAATGACGGCAAAAGAATTTGACCTGCTTTTACTGCTTGCCGAAAACAGAGGAAAGTCGCTCTCTAAGGAATATCTTTTCAACACTATCTGGGGAAGCGACAGCTTTTCCGAACAGCAGACGTTGACGGTGCATATCAAACGGCTGCGGGAAAAAATGGAAGATGACCCGAAAAATCCGCAGAAAATTCTGACGGTATGGGGTGTGGGGTATCAATATCGATGAAAACATATCGTAAATTTTTAAGCAGTGTCATATTGTTTATTTTGCTTATCTTTGCAGGCGCGAATTTATTTCTCTATTATTATGATGCGGATGAAAGCGGCAGGCCGTACCGCGTGGAGATAGAACGGCTTGCCCGCAAAATAGAGGAAAGCGGATGGGAGAATATTGATTTAGGAGGCTGTGAATATGTGGTCAACATCAGCAGTACGGATTCCGACCCCTTTCTTTTTGAACTTCACGAACCCACCAATGCTGCCACGGACCGCTCTTATCCTGACGCAGACAACTCCTCTGATACCGAAAACAGTTTTTTTGCCTCCGACAGCGACTATATAATTCGGGAAATTGACGGCGTATGGTATCGCTTTGACTATGTCAGTCAAGGCAATATTGACAAAAACAGCATCCTCCTTGCCGTAAACACAGCACTGGGTATGATGGCGGCTTTGCTGTTATGGGTTCTGCTTTTCATCAAAAATAAAATTCTCTCCCCGTTCGAGCAGTTAAGTAACGCATCTTATGAATTGGCAAAAGGAAACCTCACTACGCCGCTGCCGGAACATAAGAGCCGCTTTTTCGGGAAATTCGTGTGGGGAATTAATCTGTTAAGGGAACATATCGAGGAGCAAAAAAGCCATGAACTTGCGCTGCAAAAGGAGAAAAAAACGCTGCTGCTCTCCCTCTCCCATGACATAAAAACACCTCTTTCGGCGGTAAAATTATATGCGAAAGCATTGACTAAAAATTTATATCAGGATAGACAAAAGCAGCTGGAAATTGCCGAAAACATCCACCAAAAAGCGGATGAAATCGAGTCTTACGTTGCGCAGATTATCACCGCTTCCAAAGAGGATTTTTTAAGCCTTGAAGTACAACTGTCTGAATTTTATCTTACCGATTTAATGCGCAATATTACAGATTATTATCGCGAAAAGTTATCGTTCAACAAAACAGATTTTACTATTGCTCCTTACGAAAACTGTCTGCTTATCGGCGATTTGGAGCGCGCTGTGGAAATGATGCAAAACGTCATGGAAAACGCCATTAAATACGGTGACGGAGATAACATTTCCCTTATCTTTTCAGAAGAGGAAAACTGCCGCCTCATTACCATAAAAAATAGCGGCTGTACGCTTACAGAGACGGAACTGCCCCATATCTTTGAAAGCTTCTGGCGCGGCACGAATGCCGGAAGGACGCCCGGCAGCGGGCTTGGTCTCTACATCTGCCGCCAGCTTATGCACAAAATGAACGGTGATATTTTTGCCAAAATCGAGGACGACAGTATGTGTGTGACGCTTGTATTTGGGATGGCGGGGTAATTTATGGCTAAAAAAGGCACTGGAGACTATAGCCTAAAAAACACTATGGCGTTACAATAAACGCCAATACACCCGTACCTGTCATATCAACAACGACATGGTCCGCTCTCTTTTCAGTAATAGTAAGTTCTGCCCATGTATTAGCGCTTTCATTATAAGCGTAAACATGAATGTTTTCCTCACCCGTAATGCCCGGCATATAGAAGTTGACATTTGCAACGCCAAAACCTACATGCGTCTCAATTTTTACTACGTTTAATACTGTTCCTCCCAAAGAAGCAGCGTAGTCTTTTGCAGAATACACACGGGATAACTCAGGTTTTAAAACCGGAAATACAACGTTGGATTTCTTACCATCCAGAATAACTTTTCCGCCCTGTGCAACAGGAGTTACTTTATCCATAGCCCAGATATCCGTAACGGAATTTGTCAGATACTCCTGAATCGTTTTGCCTTCTTCAATAGCCGCAACTACGGCAGGAATGCCTCCGGCATTAGAAGAACTCTCCAGATAAACTGCAACCGGAGAGCCTGCCTCTTTTGCCATAACCGGTGTGGAAAATACCATAGCGCCGACTAAAGCAAGTGATACTATTTTTGCCAATTTGTTCTTCATTTCTTTTCCTCCTGCATTATGATTTCCAGTGCCCTTTTTAATCATAACAACCAGCAAGGTATATTATACTACCCCCCCCCGAAAAAATGTCAATACTTTTTCCCTATATTTATCATATAGCATTTAACTGCTCTTAACCGCCGCAAATCCCAATTCTAAATCCGCGATAATATCGTCGATATGTTCCGTACCGATGGACAGGCGGATAGTATTGGGCTTGATTCCCTGGTCTAACAGTTCTTCCTCGCTAAGCTGCGAATGCGTTGTTGTCGCCGGATGAATTACCAGACTCTTTACGTCAGCCACATTCGCCAGCAGGGAAAAGATTTTCAGATTGTCAATAAATTTATGCGCTTCCTTCTGTCCGCCTTTTATCTCGAAAGTAAAGATGGATGCGCCGCCGTTCGGGAAATAACGTTCATATAACGCATGGTCGGGATGTTCCGGCAAAGAAGGATGGTTGACGTGCTCCACCTGCGGGTGCTTCGCCAGATATTCCACAACTTTCTTTGTATTTTCCGCATGACGCTCCAATCTTAAAGAGAGCGTCTCCACGCCCTGTAAAAGTAAGAAAGCGTTAAAAGGTGAAATTGCCGCTCCCGTATCACGCAGCAAAATAGCGCGGATATAGGTCACAAACGCAGCCGGACCTACTGCATCCACAAAAGAAACGCCATGATAACTGGGGTTCGCCTCCGCAATCGGCGCATAGTTACCGCTTGCTTTCCAGTCAAACTTACCGGAATCCACAATAATGCCGCCTAACGTCGTGCCATGACCGCCGATAAATTTAGTAGCGGAATGAACGACAATGTCCGCGCCATGTTCAATCGGGCGGATTAAATACGGCGTGCCGAAAGTATTATCAATGACTAACGGCAGTCCGTGTTTATGGGCAATCTCAGCGATAGCGTCAATATCGGGGATATCGCTGTTGGGGTTTCCGAGCGTTTCAAGATAGACCGCTCTGGTATTTGGTCTAATCGCCTCTTCTATGGCTTTTAAATCATGCGCATCTACAAATGTTGTGGAAATGCCGTACTGCGGCAGCGTATGCGCCAGCAGATTATAACTGCCGCCGTAAATAGTTTTCTGGGAAACAATATGTCCGCCGTTTTGTGCTAACGCCTGAATCGTATAGGTAATCGCCGCCGCGCCGCTTGCCAGCGCCAATGCCGCAACGCCGCCCTCTAAAGCCGCCAGTCTTTTTTCCAATACATCCTGCGTGGAATTTGTCAGCCTGCCATAAATATTGCCCGCGTCGGAAAGCCCAAACCGCGCCGCCGCGTGTTCAGAATTGCGGAATACATAGGAAGTCGTCTGGTAAATCGGAACGGCTCTTGCGTCCGTTGCCGAATCCGGTTCTTCCTGTCCAACATGTAACTGCAGTGTTTCAAATTTATAGTTGCTCATTGTCTCGTCCTCTTTTCTTTTTTTTGTCATTATATACCCACTAAACCACTATGTCAATAGGTGAATGTTTTTTCTTTTCTTGATTACCTATTAAACTAGTGGTAAAATAGGTTAAAATCAGAGATTTTAACCGCAAGTATTGTGCTGACGCTGTTAGCGTCCGACACAATACTCGCAGGCTATGAAGCAAACGTGAGGAGGGGTGACTATGATATCTACACGAGGGCGCTATGCTTTACGGGTGATGATTGACCTATCGGAACAGAACAGCGACGACTATATTCCTTTAAGTACAATCGCCGCAAGACAGGATATATCTGCAAAATATCTGCAGCAGATTGTAAAAGTTCTGGTGGAGGAAAAGATGCTGACCGGCATCAGCGGAAAGGGCGGCGGTTATAAACTGACCCGCAAGCCGGAGGAATATTCCGTAGGAGAAATACTGGAACTCATGGAGGGAACGCTTGCTCCGGTTTCCTGCCTTGCCGCGGACGCCAAGGAATGCAGCCGCTACTCCACTTGTAAAACGCTTCCCATGTGGCGGCAGTTTGACAAGATAGTGCATGACTTTTTTTTCCATATCACAATCGCCGATTTGGTGAACGGAACATTTGATTTTCAAAACAGATAAAAAGCGCAACCCCTGCGGCTTGCGCTTAATCATTTATATCTCTTTTGCCAGCATTTTCAGTATCATAATATGATACTCTTCGTCCTGAATGATTCTTCTTAAAACCGCGTTAATATGTTCATCCCGAATCCAGGAAATGTGCATTTCATACTGATTAATCGTCGATATTTCCGATTCCATATCCGCTTCCAGCATTTTACTGCACTCCGATGGAATATTTAGAGAAGCCGGCGACCACATCACCGGTCTCCCGTTTCGTCCGGCCGCCGTAAAACCAATATTTCCGCCGAGCAGGGAAATCAACTCTCCAAGCTTTTGCAAGTGCATCATTTCACAAATTGCCATTCCTAAAAGTGTTTTGGCTATGGAACATTTTTCACAGGATAAACGATTCTCATTGTTGATATACTGTGCGATTGCCGACAATTCTGATACGGCGCCGCAATAATCCACGCTTAGTAAATCCGCGTAAGAAAGATTCCTCTCACTTACCTCAAGCGGCGGATACGGCAAATCCAGCATAACCGGTTTGATACCGCTAAAGTCACATCCCACCTCTATATCTTTTCCCTCCATAAAATATTTCTCCATGGTATTATTTATTTCCATATTTTATGAGTGGGTGGAGGGAATTATGCTTGAAAGGAGGTGCATTGTATCATGACTGCCTATTTTCTTCATATGCCTTGATGCCTGCTTTTATATCCGGTTTTAATATGAATTGACGGAAAAAACAGTTGCCTCTTGTAATATTCTCTCCATAGAAACGAATATCGCTTTTCCTCATCTGTGGGGATATAACAATATCTGCACCGACCGCCTCTTCTATATCGCAATCAATCGCTGTTCCCTCAGGATAATATATTTTGGAAAAACCGTTCATGGCAAATCCGGCTTTTTCCATCATCTGACCCGTTTGCCCCGGCATATGCGCGAGCCTGCCTTTACTATTTGCATACACAACCGGCACATGGAATGCCTTTTCATATGCGCCGCAGAAAAAATCGTTTGCATTTTGCTCCGCTTCCGGCTTTTTAGGGTCTGCCGGTGCGCCATGTGGAAACAGGATAAGAGAGAGTTCTTTATTTTTTACATTTTCATAAAAATGCTTTCGTTTTGCATCATAACAAATAGCGACGCCAATATTGCCAAACGGCGTATGAATCACATTGTCAAAAGAACCGCGCTTAAATACCGCAGCTTCTCCCTCCGACTTCGTAACAACGCCGAACACTTTGCTTTTATCCGCAACCAGATACCGATTGTAGTAATCTCCGTTTTCCTTATCCAGATACCCCGTGCCGATAAAGGTATGATATTTTTCCGCCATCTTCATCGTCCATGCGAAAGCATCCTTTCCACAATCATCTGCATATTGCCAAATCTCCCGGCTTGCCATATAGCTGCATAATGCCAGTTCAGGCAGCACAACAAAATCCGGGGAAGGCAGACTGGCAAGCAAGGACTCGATATACTCTTTTCTTTGTATAATACCTTTTATGTCGTTGTTTAGTGTAAGGGCGAATATGCGCATGATGAGGTCTCCGGGGTTTGGTATGTATCGATGTTCTTATCAGCAGTTGTTACTTTGTTTTTTTTGCAACAATTTTATTCGATGCGTGCAGATGTTTTGGTACATTGGGGTGTTCATCTTCAAACACATACGATTTAAACTGTAATATTTCCCAATCAGTATATAACTCTTTGATTTCCTCATCTTTTGCTAAACCAATCGCAAATGGCGCAATATCCTCGGACGCGGGTACAGTATCTGTAAATATTTGAATGATATGAATGCCGCCTATATTTGTATACTCTTTTGCATTATTTATAAATTTTTTCCACTCTTTCTTAGCTACAAAATGTAATGTTCCAAAGCAAGTAATCATATCATAACAATGTTCAAACTGATATGTAGTTAAATCTGCTGCAAATGCGTTTACTTGTGCATTAGATAATTCACATCTATGTTTTAATTTTGCAATCCCATGTTCAGACAAATCAAACGCATCAACATAATGTCCTTGTTGAGCTAAATATATGGCATTTTGACCTTCTCCACACCCTACATCTAATATTCTTGACGAATTGTCGATGAAATGCTCAAACTCAGTAATGGTTGGATTAGGCTTGTTGGAAAATGTAATAGTATCATATTCTTGGTACGCTTTTTCCCAAAATGGAACTAAATCATTGCTCATATTTTTCTTCTCCATAAACTTCGATTGATAAATAGCATTATAGCTTACTTTCAACAAGCAGACAATTCCGAAAGGGAATATTTGATGGATAATTGAAAGTTATCCGTTGGATTTTGCAATAAAGGCAATATTGATAATCAGGAGTCATCAGTTAAAATTTAGGTAAATTATAGGCAACCAATTAGTTATTATTAATTATAACGCGAGGATAAATAGCATGGAGCAAACTGAACTATTTGACTTTTCTTTTGTTGACAGAGAACGTGAACAGCAAATATTTAAAAATTTCATGTCTAACGCTGATAAAAAAATCCTTTGGATTAGTGGCGATAGAGGGGTTGGAAAATCAGAATTTATTACATATATGACTGCTACTTATGAAAAATATTCATTTGTCTATTATGATGTAAAGGAAAATTGTAGAAATGAAGATATTCTTACAGATTTTATACAAAAATTACAGCAAATGGGAAATTTCAGTTTTTGTGAATTTGTTCAAAAAGAATATAAAAAGTTTTACGATACTCTAGGAACAACAACGAAAGCAATTACACACTCACTAAATCCCAGTATATCAGAGGTGGTTTCTGTCATTTTGGATGTAACAAGTTATGTTATAACAAAGAATGAAGAACGTCGGGAAAACATTGATATTATTAAAAAATATATTGATAAAATATTATCAGCTAAAAGCTTGTTTATTTGTATTGATAATTTTTCTAGATGTAATGAAGATATTGTTAAATTATTGTGCAATATTTTTAAATCTTTTTTAACTTATGAAAAATGTAAAATTTGTATAATAACTACCGATGATGATATGAATGATGAAAAGGAACTAAAAATTCGAGAGCAGATTGCATATACAGGTATCAAAATAGAAAAATTTAAAAAACATATTTATTTTTGGCAAATTATGGAACCTATTTTTGAGATGGATGACTTTTCAGATAATGACATAAAATACATTTATTCAAAATGTAGTGGTAAGCCTCATAATCTTTCTATTATTATAAGCAAGCTATTAGATAAACAAGGCATCATATGTAGCACGAAAAAAGAAAAAGCAACTATAAATAAAAGAATACTACAAGATGTTTTGAAAGAAAAACATATTAAATACGGTGAGGCTGATTTTACATATACTCAAAAGTTAATAATTTTTTCTTTTTTATGCCTATTTGAAGGAGTTGATATACAAATAGTAGAAGAATTATCTATATATATTGCAAATAAAAATTATTTATATAATGGATTTACAAAAGACCGATTTCGCCAAGACTTATTAGAACTTATAAGTTGTAATAAGTTGAGTTCTGATGGAATAACTTTAAGCACCTGCCATGATTCTGATTATATTGATTATATGGATATTTTTAGAACATCTCAAATATATAAAATAATTTCTCAAAATGCATATGAGTTCCTGTTATATCATGAAACATTAAAAGAACGTGAAGACTTAATATGCCATCATATGCGTGAAGCCAAAATTGAAAGCTGGGAAGAACGAAATTTTTTATATGGGAAAAAATTGTTTGTGAGTCATAATTATTTTGATTCAGAAAAAATTTTTTCTTATCTTTTAAGTGAAACCGAATCATTAGATGAATATAAGTTATTAGTAATTGCGATTAATGAGTATCAAGTAGGACATTTTAATATAGCTATAAAAGTGTTGGAAGCAATAGATATAGAGAAATTAGAAAATACATCTCAGAAATATTTTTTATTGTTTTATTGGGGAAAAAGTATTTACAATTATACAGGTGATACGTCTATAGCAATTTCAAAACTTATAGAAGCAACAAAGTATGTTTCCGACTCTAGCGCAGAATATGTAAATGTGCAAAATATATTACAGATGTTATACTTTGAAGTTCCAGGAAAATATGATGAAGCATTAAAGATTTTTAATAATATACGAGACAATTATAAAGTATCTCAGCCAAATGCATGGGCAAACACAATGAGAGGGTGTCATAATTATATACAAAATAGTGAAGAAGCATTAGATTTATTAGAAGAAGCTCAATCATGTATATCTGATGATTTAGAACGTGCATATATTGATACAACAAAGGGGTTTATATATATTAAAAAAGGCAATATAGATAAGGCAAAAGATTGCTTTAATAGTTCGTATGAATCAATTAAAAAAATGAAAGTTCATGAAAGTTCTTATGCGATAAATGACTTGGCAGTATGCTATATGATGGAAGGAGATTATCTTTCGGCAAAAAAACTTCTTTTGGATGGTTTATTTTGGAACAAAACAAACTATGGAAAAATTGTTTTATATGTACATTTGATGCTTTGTGAAGCATTTTTAGGCAATAACATGGAAGCAGAAAAATATTTTGACTTTTTAATAGATTATATTGCTAACCCTAAAATACAAGATTTAATAATGCTTCGAAAAGTTTTATTGAATCTTGCTGTTGCTTGCAAAGAACTTAAGAAAAACATTGAATATGAGATATATATCAAAAAAGCCGAAAAATATATTCATAATACATCTAGTGAATGGCGCTATTTAGCAATACAGGGAATAAATAATACTCAAATACCAGATAATATATATTATAGCTACTCAAAATTTGATCCGTGGTTTATTGTATATGCTCATGATTAGATTATTTTATTGTCTATCCGACTATTAAATGTACATAAAAATTTATCTAATATCATAGGAAAAGATAGATTTTTCTTTTGAGCAATAAAACCAATTTCGCTACTGCTGCTAAATCGTGGAGCTGAATTGATTTCAAGAAAATAAAATTCATTTTTGTTATAATCATAACGATAATCAATTCGGCAGATATCGTTAACACCAATTATTTTTGCAATTTGAATAGATGTTTTTTTAATTTGCTGTATAGTAGTAATATCTAATTTTTCATCATTGAAATAGAGAGTCCGTAATTTATTGCTTTTTTCCTTCATTCCATAGACTGCCCAAGGAGATGAATCATATAATTCAGAAACAATAACTTCATTAATTAGGTAATTATCAGGATTTCCAATTAGATAATTAGTAACATCAATACCATAAACATATTCTTCAATTATTACTTCATCATATTGGTTTAATAAACAAGAAACCATTTTACATAAGTCACTATATGTATGGCATACATTCTCATTTGAAATTCCCAAGGAAGAACCTTCGCAATTAGGCTTAATAAAGATAGGATAGTTCCATGATTGAATCATCGTTTCAGTAAAAGGAATAAATTTATTTATTATATAGGATTTAGGCATATTTATGCCATATGATAATAGAGCTTGTTTGCAATAATGTTTATTATTCATTAATACTGAAGCAAATACTCCGGAACCACTATAAGGAAGCCCTAAAATATCAAGTAAAACAGGGGCTTGTACACGACTATAGCATTGATCCATGCCATCTGTAAAATTAATAAAGCGACAGTCTTCTAATGTTATGCTTTGAGAGTTGTCTACAGCATGTATTAATTGTGGTATTCCTCCAAAATATTCGCAATTATAACCTAATTCTTTCATAGAATTTAGTATTTCATATAAATTTTTTTGACTAGGATGATCATTATATAAAGAAGAACTATCTATAGAACTTATACAGTTTTCGAAATTTTCTCTGCAATCACATAATAAATAATATTTCATATATACCTCCATTAATATTATATACTTACTATTAATAAAATATTGTCGATATTGGCAGTAAATAAATTTTTATTTGGCAGTACTTATTTGAATCAAAAGTGCTTTCATTACCCGCTGCTTGCAACGCGACAAACCAATGCCAAACTTATGAGACTAGGGCTGATACCTTGTAGCTTGCTGTGGAGAACTTCATTCCAGCAAATTGAAAACCAGTATTCTGGATGTTGGAAACTGATTTAATTCTGGTTAAGTTTCACTGGCTTGCATCACTGTCTGTTATTTGTCAAGCACCTGCCACATGGACGATGCGACGCAGGCTTGATTAATGATAGCAATACGAGCAAGCTTGCGGAGGCAGAATTGGGTTATATACAAGCAGTTTCATAAGACCAGAATATTCAACTTATTAATATGAATTTTCAAAATAATAGTTGTAAATCAACTGTATTCTATTATTATATATTTGATTGATGACTCCTGATTATCAATATTGCCTTTATTGCAAAATCCAACGGATAACTTTCAATTATCCATCAAATATAACCACTTTCCCAAAATGTAATACATTATAATTATACCCCACTTCTCCCATCACCGCCCTGCAATTTTTGCCCATTTTCCTGCTTTTTTTGCCCCAATCGACATTTTTCCCATGTTTTACCCCATCCGCCATACCCTATGCGCAAAAAGACGTATGGTTTTTATGCCATACGCCTACGCCAACACACCTCATAAATACAAGACTAATTTTGAAAAACTTTCATACCTGCAGCCACTTCATCCTCCCATCCTCCACAAACTTTTTCCGCGACGGATTCCCCTCCGCCCTGTAGATTTTTCTGTTCCCAACATCATAAATAACCGACCATACCGTGTCCGCTCCCTTACTTCTTTCATACTGGCACATAAAACCATATTTCCCCGATAAAATATCCCTTGCCAGTTCAAGGGAAAAACAGTCTTTATTTTCCCTTAATGCATGACAGGCAACGGCATATCTTTCATCAGAACGCCAGTTATCTATGTTATGGTTATTATACTCTTTCATTGCCTGAGAAACGAAACCGTTCGTGGCTGCAACAAAATTATTGCTCCCCTTTGGTTTTATGACCTCAACATGATTGCAGTTACATTCTATCACCGCCAAATTTCCGGTGCGGTCCATAACGGTCAGCGTTTGCTGGGATGCAATGGGCAGCATATGCAAACTGTCAACCGCCTCATCGACAGTTTTGCACTTTTCCAGCAGATAACGCACCAACATACCGGCGTTCAATCCTGCGCGCACAATCTTAGGATATATAAAGGTAAGCCCGACGGCTAAACCGTATTCATTTATCCCGTCCTCCATTTCTATAAATGCAGTCGTATTACCATTAAAGCCATATACCCCGTCTAATCGATACAGGCAGTTCATATACAGCTTTTCCAGCGCGGTAAGAAAATCACTGTTCCTGCCGAAAATAAGATTGTTTTTATCTTTAAAGGCAAAACAGGTGCAATGATTCTGAAAAGCAAAGCAATACATACTAAGTAGAAACGTACAAAAATCTTCATAACTGCTGTTTTGTCCGTCTGCCAGTCCCCTGATTTCCTCTAAGATTTCCGGATAATATTTCTCATAAACAGGCAGGCATTCTCCTGCAAATGCCTTACGTTCCTCCGTTATTGCAAAAGTAGGGTTTTGGTCTATATGTTTCCCATTTTTATATAACATGCTTCCCCAGTGGTATCCCGCTTCATAATGACTTTTATTAAATCTTCCATGATACATTTTCTTTATTCCTCCTACTGTTTTTTGAGTAGGCGCCCGCTCTGATTAAATGCTATCAAAATAAAAAATTTAAGTCAATGAAATAAAATTAAACCGCTCCCATACAAGTAAAAAATGCCTCATCACACCCCGCATCGGTAAAATACGACATTTAGATTGCTTTCAGGAAAAAAACGTAGTATTCTATATATCAATAAGCATCGGCTTAAAAACATATAATATTACGATAAGGAAATTTTACCATGATCGAACCTTTTCACATTATCAGCGACGGTTCCTGCGATTTACCCGTGGAACTGACACAGGAAAAAAATATTACGGTAGTGCCTTTTTATGTATCTTTTGATGATGAACATTATTATAAGGAAAATGTAGAAATCGGCGTCCGGGATTTTTATCAACAGATGGTGGATAACAAAGGCGTATATCCCAAGTCCTCCATGCCCTCTATCGAGGATTATGAACAGGCATTTTTACCCTTTGCCAAAGAAGGAACTCCCATTATCTGCATCTGTATCACTACGAAATTCAGCGGTTCTATGCAGTCCGCGCTCAATGCCCGCTCGCTTTTACGGGATAAATATCCCCAGACAGAAATTACCGTTATCGACTCTACTGTCGATACCGTTTTACAGGGGCAGTATGTACTGGAAGCGGTCAAATTACGGGATAACGGTTTTGCTTATCAGGACGCTGTCGCACGTCTGGAAGAAATCAAAAGCACCGGCAGGATTTTCTTTACAGTCGGCAATATGGAATACTTAAAACACGGCGGACGCATCGGCAAGGTAGCCGCCCTGACGGGAAGCGTTCTGGACATCCGTCCCATCATCACGTTAAAGCAGGGCGAAATTTTCCCCTCCGGTCTCGACAGAGGGCGCAAACGCACTTTAAAGAAAGTACAGGAACTCCTTTTGAATTATTTAAGGCAAAACAGTCTGGGCATAGACTGTTACAGCCTTGCGGTCGGTTATGGCTATGATATGGAAGAGGGCGTTATGTTCCGCGACCAGGCACTATCCATTCTACACGAAAACGGCTACGCCATCGACGAAATAGCCCTCTACCAAATCGGCGCTACGATTGGCGTACACACCGGACCTTATCCGCTGGGATTCGGTATTATTGAAAAAGGGATTCATACTTAAACTACAATTTATTACGGAGGATAAAAATGAATTGGAAACAATTATTGTCATCACAAACACAAGTACCAAGAGATGAAGAACCGGAAGAACTCAAACGCTACTCAATAAATGATTTAGAAAAAGATTATAATGCAATCGTTTCCAGTTCTGCATTTCGCAGGTTACAGGATAAAACACAGGTATTTCCTTTGGATAAAAGTGATTTTGTAAGAACGCGCCTGACGCATTCCATGGAAGTATCTACAATCGCACGACAACTGGGTCTCATGATTACCAGCGACGCCACCCAATATTTACCTGTTGCATTTCAGGAAAATAAAAATGCCGAGCGTGAAAAAATTCCCTCCATACTGTCCTGTGCAGGATTATTACATGATATAGGCAATCCACCATTTGGACATTTTGGAGAAGTTGTTATTGGCGAATGGTTTAAAAATGAGTTTGAAAAAGAAACCTTTACTTATAATGGGGAACGCATTAAAGAACTCTTAACTCCGCAAATGCGTATGGATTTATGTCATTTTGAAGGCAATGCACAGGCATTGAGGATTCTTTCCAAAATCTCCAATAAAGAAACCGGCCATGAAATCAACCTTACAAAAGGAGTCATCAGCGCACTGATTAAATATCCGGTTGATTCCCTGCATTATACTAACGGTTCCGACAAAGATATCCGAAAACATAAACTAGGGTATTTTTATGCCGAAACCAAAAGTTTTAATGACATAGCACGGGAAACGGGTACACTGCTTCAAAATGGCGAAGTTGCACGTCATCCACTCGCCTATCTCATGGAAGCAGCAGATGACATTGCCTACTCAACAGCCGACCTGGAAGATGCTTATCAAAAGGGATTATTTACATTAACCGAATTTATAGACTTCTTTGAAAAGACATTGAAAACGAAACATAAACAAGAATATGTGGATAAAGTTATCGTATTGATTAACAATTTAGAAAGTAGAATTAAGCAAATAGAAAAACAAAATACCAAATGCACAAAAGAAGATTATATGATTGCTTTCCAAAACTGGATGGATTTTGCCAGACAATGGTTTATGTATTGTGTCGCTTTCAGTTTTTCAAAAAACTATAATAAAATTATGAGCGGAACATATAATCAAGAATTAATTGCTGAAACTTTTCATGGTGCATCTATAGAAATATTAAAAGATGCTATGAGGGAATTTGTTTATATTAACCCTGAGATTGTCAAACTGGAATTGTCCGCACAAAAAATATTATCTGTGTTATTAAATGATTTTATTTATGCAGTACTCTATTATGATGAAAAGAACTGTAAATTGTCACAAAAAGACAAGAAACTATGCAGTTTAATTCCAGAAAACCTGCGTAATGACTATGCAAATGCCAAAAAGAGCGACAATGACGCATATAACCTATATTTACGTTTTTTGATGATTACAGATTTTTTAAGTGGCATGACAGACTCCTATGCAAAAAATTTATATCAAGAATTAAATGGAATTCATTAAAAAGTATTGACTTCAACATAACGGAGACTGTTTCAAGTTTTGTGTAAACTCAAAAAACTGATATAAGATATGTGAATAGTTACAAATGGGCAGAGCCGTTTTTTTTGGTTCTGCCCTTGTCTGTATTATACATGGATTTTTGCATATGTCAATCAGACCTGTATTAAATAATCCTTTTTACAGATTCCTTCCGGAAAGGCGTTCCTCAAAATATATCTCCAGCTGGGAATGTATCTGTGTCCAGTCCTGGCGGCGCCCTGTCCATTTTTTCGTGATATCCATCGTTGCAAGGTAGAGCATCTTTAACAGGCTTTCATCTGTAGGAAAGACGGTTTTCGATTTGGTTACTTTCCTTAGCTGCCTGTTGAACCCTTCTATGGCATTTGTAGTGTATATGAGCCGTCTGACCGCTTCAGGATACTTAAAATAGGTAGATAAGACCGCCCAGTTATCATGCCATGATTTGTAGATTTTGGGATACCTGGCATTCCATTTATCTTTGAAAAGTTCCAGTTCATTTAAAGCTGTTTCCTCTGTCGGTGCGGCGTATACCCGTTTTAAATCTGCCATCAGCTTTTTGATGTCTTTGTAGGAAACAAATTTCGTAGAGTTCCGGATTTGGTGGATAATGCACTGCTGGATCTCTGTCTGCGGATAGACCGCTTCTATCGCCTGCGGGAAACCGGAAAGTCCGTCCACACAGGCTATCAGGATATCTTCCACGCCGCGGTTCTTTAAGCCGTTCATGATGGAGAGCCAGAACTTGGCGCTTTCATTCTCACCTACATACATTC